>JALFYG010000232.1 GCA_022784805.1 Spirochaetales bacterium | reverse complement strand
GGCATTCTTGGGTCGTCCCAACCAGAGACGAAGTTGTTGTTTACCAAGTACAAGAGCCTACGCTTACTCATGAGGCAGTATGTAATGTTAAGACGAGCAAATTCATACTGATGAGGAGTATGCTCGATGTTATCAATACTTGTAGCCCAATCATAAGCAGGTCTATGGTCCTCGAACTCAAGAGTACAGATAGAGTGTGTAATACCTTCAATAGCATCTGAGATAGGATGAGTGAAGTCATACATAGGATAGATGCACCACTTGTTTCCTGTTCTTGGATGCTCAGCATACTTGATTCTATATAGAGCAGGATCACGCATGTTGATGTTTGGTGATGCCATATCTATCTTTGCTCTAAGAGTATATTTGCCTTCTGGGAACTCACCATTCTTCATCCTCAAGAAGAGATCCATGTTTTCTTCAACAGATCTGTCTCTATCTGGAGAATTCTTACCTGGCTCTGTAAGTGTTCCTCTATATTCCTTCATTTCTTCAGGAGAAAGAGAGTCCACGTAAGCCTTGCCCTTTCTGATAAGATCCAAAGCGATTTCATAGAGCTGATCATAGTAGTCTGAGGCATAGTATTCATTATCGCCCCAATCAAAGCCAAGCCAATGAATATCATCCTTAATGGAGTTGATATACTCCATATCTTCTTTGGCTGGGTTTGTGTCATCCAATCTTAAGTGACAAACACCATGATACTTTTCTGCCAAGCCGAAGTTTAAGCAGATACTCTTGATGTGACCGATGTGGAGATAGCCGTTTGGCTCCGGAGGAAAGCGAGTTACTATCTTGTTGTCTGGAACTCTTCCTTCCCTTAAATCGTCCTCAATAATCTTCTCAATGAAGTTGAGGGGTTTTGTTTCCTTTTCGTTTTCCATGCTTACCTTCCTTCAATCCTTCCAAAGGGATTTTAGAATTGCTAGCCAATGATAGCATTTTGTTTTTCTTCTATAAAAGCCCCATTAATATTCGTTGCTATAAAAAAATATGAAAATATAGAATTGCGAAATAATTGAATTTTACAAAAATTAATATAAAATAATTAAATATTATTCCTAAATAAGAATGTAATAAATAAATTAAAAGTTTTTAATTTTAAAATTGTACAAAACAATTTGAATATGTACCTAAAAGTAGTAACATACAAAACATGGCAAAGAAACAGAAAGAAGGGTTTAGGGTAAAGGATGTAACACCATTCGGAACATTCATGCCCTATGTAATGGTAGAAAGAAGCGACAGTCAGAACACAATTACAGATTGTTTTGATGTGGCTCCTGCAGAAAAGTTTATCAGGGAAATGAGAACTGAAGGCTTAGATGCTTTCGGCGTTATGCATGTTATTTTGGCTTCCTATGTCCGTATGGTGTCCCAGCGTCCCAGGACCAATAGATATATAAGAGGACAGAAGATCTGGGGAAGAAATGATATTACTGTAAGCCTTACAATCAAGAGAAAAATGTCTCTTGATGGAGAAGATACAACTGTCAAGATGCACTTCCAGCCAGACTACGATATTTATCAAGTATATAATGAAGTAAACAGATCCATCGAAGAAGCTTTGAAGCCAAACGATACAGATAAGACCGCCAAGGTTTTGTGTTATATCCCAGGACTAGTGAGAAAGTTTGTTGTATGGTTATTGAAGACTCTCGATTACTTTGGCCTGCTGCCTAAGTTCTTGATAGAAGCTTCTCCATTCCATTGCTCTTTGTTTATCACAAGCATGGCTTCTCTCAACATTCCTCCTATCAGGCATCACTTATATAACTTCGGTAACTGTCCTCTCTTCATTGCATTCGGTGCAAAGAGAATAGTCTATGATTTCACAGAGGATGGAGAGCCATTTAAGAAGAGAGTAATCGACTTTGTCGTAAACATCGACGAAAGAACGGTTGATGGTTACTATTGGGCTTCTTCTCTCAAAGTCTTCAAGAACTGCATGGCTCACCCTGAGATGTTAAAGTCAAAGCCAGAGACAGTTGTCAAAGACTTCTGATCAGAAGACTCTGATAGAGACTTCGCCTTTACCTTTAGTTTCAATACCAAAGGATGCAGAACCCAGGAAAGCTGGGTTCTCTATTTTATATATCAATTCGTCATTATTATAAAAAGCGAGGGCTTCATTGGTCTTCTTCATGACAATGGAATCGAAGAAATGTGTAGGAATAAAAGAGTTCAATCCAAAGAAAGAAGAGACGATGCCTTTTGAGGTAAATCTTACATAGTCGTTTGGAGTATGGAGAAGAACAAAATCAACGGAGAGAGTGTCATCATATGTGACAGTTAAAGAGACTTCCCCCTCTTCTCCGACAGTCCAGTAAACGCTGCTATCTCCCTCCTCTTTCCAAGAGAAAGAGTGAAGATCAATGGTAATATAACTCTTTGGTCTTTTGACCCAAAGTGCCTTCTTTGTATTCATAAGAAAATGATACTAAGAAAAAGAAAGGTTGTCAGTGGGAAACGGGAAGGGTAGTATATGAGAATGAACGGAATAATAGGTGAAATTATCACAGCATTGGAATATGCATACGATGTGTCAAATGAAAATGACAACTTCTATTCTGCATATATTAGTGGATCTGCAATCGATGAGATGGACTATTTCTCTGAGAACAATATTCCTTTTTCTTTATTGACGAAGCTAGGAAAAGAGATGCAGGGAGAGACTCATATAGACTTTATTGCCAGTGAATATGGAATCGATGAAGATGATTTGTTGTACTCATCTGCACCATCTTCCGTATCAATGGAAGGAACACTCTTAATAAAGAGCACAGCTCCTTCTTTCATAAAGAAGGAAGAGGTGATGAGATTCATTGATGAAAAGAAGATAGATAAGCTTTATATATCTTCTCTTCTTCTTTCTTTTGATCCTGTAAGGAAAGAGATAGTTTCTGCAATAGAGAGTAAGAAAGACAAAATAGAAAGAGTTGTCATAGATGCCAAGGATCCAGTGAATACCATGATGCTGGAAGATCTTTATGACAGCGTCAAAAGAATTTCCATGGCAGTGAAGGAGTGCTATATATCAGGAGAAGTGTTTACTGTCGATGGAGTAAAAAGAGTAAGCTCAGAGATGGTAAAAGAACTCTTTTAATAATTAATTAGCCTTGCATACTAATTTTATTTCCTTTTACAAGAAGTAAATAATTATGTAAGGCTAATTATTGTTTTATAGCTTTGAAAGCTAAGTAAGAATCGCTTACAAATGAATCAACTGGTTCTGAATCGGAGCTGTCGGCAAAAAATCCATCAATAATAAAACCCTTTGAAAGAAGACCAGAAATAATAGAAGAGAGTGTATGGGAAAACTCCACTGTGTCACCCTTGCTTATTCTCTTTTTAAGTTCCTTTTCAGAAAGGGAAGTGGTGTCAGAAAAAGGAAGAGTATATTTTACTTTCAGCTTCTTCTCGATTTTCTTATCGTCAAAGATATAGAGAATAGGGTTGGAAATACCGAAAATAAGGGATCCTCCCTTTTTCAAGACGCGATGAAATTCTTTATAAACCCCATTCAAATCTTCTATAAAGTTAAGGGAACAAGGATTGAGGACATGGTCAAAAGACTCATCTGGAAATGGAAGAGACAAGACACTTCCTTCAATTAGCTCTGCTTCAAGGGAATATCTATCAAGAGCTATTCTATCTTGTTCCAACTGTTTCTTTGAAATATCAACAACAGTAACAAAAGAACCGTAGGCAGATAGTATTGGAGTCTGCTGACCGCCTCCACCACAGGCATTGAGAACCTTCTTTCCCTTCAAGGGTTCCACCCAAGAAAGAGGAACATTACTTGTGGGTGTGACCCATATCTCAGGCTTGCCATTTCTGGCTTCCTGAATCTTCTCTTCGTCTACAATAAGTGTCCACCAATTATTATTCTTGACTTCTCCATCCCAGGCTAAGCTGTTGACTTTCGTAACATCCATACCTCTATTCTACCATATAAGAGAAGAGACTTCACCTAACCTTCGTTGAACAAATCAAAGTGCCATAGTATCCTTCTCTCATGAAGCGTTTTTCATTCTCTGAGATATTGACCATTATTATTGTTACATCAGCCTCCGTAGCTGTTCTTTTGGGCCTTGGCCTTTGGACAGGATACCTGAAGGCGGAAAAAGAAGAAGAGAGTCTGAGAAATGCTATGCAGGGTGTTGTGGAGAAAGATGGCGTTGAGGCTCTCTTTGAAATGGCAGGCATCCCTATGGATCAGGTCTACTATGGAGAAGAGCTTATTCCTCTTTTCCAGAGCAAAGATGGCTCTTGGACTTATACTTCTGAAGAAGTGAGAAACATGGCTGTATATAAGAAATGCAAGGATAGTGTAGTCCAGATACTTGCTGAAAGCACTCTCTCAGATTCAGGACAAGGAAGCGGAGTAATTCTTACCAGTGACGGTTATATAGTGACGAATAAGCATGTAGTTGGATCTGGAACTGAGTTCTCCATTGTCTTCTCAGATGAGTCATCTGCAAATGCAACCCTGGTTGGATATGACTCCCTTTCAGATATCGCCATACTCAAAACAGAGAAAACTGGGCTTGTTCCTATGGAGCTTGGCTCTTCAGAATCACTGACTGTTGGGCAGACTCTTCTTGCCATCGGTAACCCTTATGGTTATACATGGTCTCTTACTTCAGGTATGGTTTCAGGACTGGAGAGAATGGTAAGCACTTCAACCTCTGCTTCTGTCATTCAAAACATGATTCAGACAGATGCCTTGATCAACCCAGGAAACTCGGGAGGTCCTCTCCTCGATACACAAGGAAGAATGGTGGGTCTCGTTTCATCCATTTACTCTACATCCGGCTCAGCACAAGGTATCTCATTTGCACTTCCAGTTGAAAGTGTTAGAGATATTGCAGAGAAGATTATCAAGGATGGAAAGGTCTCAAGAGGATGGTTCGACTTCTTGTCTGTGGAGCTAAATAGCCAGATTGTCGCTTACTGCAATCTTCCTGTTGAGAAAGGAATCCTGGTAAGCCAGGTAGTGCCAATGGGAATGGCAGACAAGGGTGGAATCAAGGGTGGAAATGAGAAAGCCCAATACGGCTCTTCCGTCATATACCTCGGAGGAGACGTAATCATAGCTATAAATGGAAACAAAGTAGAAGACTATACAGACTACTTTGCTCTTCTCTTTGCTTCTTCTCCTGGTGACAAAGTAGATGTCACAGTAGTGAGAAACGGAGAAACAATTGAAGTGAAGGGAGTGGAACTGGTTGAACAAACCGAGGAGAACACAAGATGGATTCTGAGATAAGATATCCGGACTATATATCAGGAGTGGAGAAACCATTTGTGGTCCACGCACCGTTTCAGCTTTCAGGAGACCAAGGGGATGCTGTAGATGCCTTGTATAAAGGATATCTTGAAGGCGACAGGGCCCAGACACTTAAGGGTGTAACAGGAAGTGGTAAGACCTTCACAATGGCTAAGCTCATTGAAAAGATTCAGAAGCCTACCTTGATTCTCAGCCACAATAAGACTCTCTCCGCCCAGCTTTATAAAGAGTTCAAGACCTTCTTTCCTGAAAACGCAGTCACATACTTCGTCTCTACATACGATTTCTATCAGCCGGAAGCCTATGTTCCAGGAAAAGACCTTTATATTGAGAAAGAAGTCGATATCAACGATGAAATAGATAGACTGAGACTCCATGCTTCTTTCTCCCTTATGGAGAGAAGAGATGTAATAGTCGTCGCCACAGTCTCCTGTATCTACGGCCTTGGTAACCCTGTGTCTCTCAGAGACATGCTCTGGACCTTCCGTGTTGGAGATGAGTTTGATAGAAGAATAGTCTTTGATCAATTATTAAGAATGCTTTACGAGCGTAATGATGCAATCCTTGAGAGAGGAACTTTCAGACCTAAGGGAGACATCATTGAGATATACCCTGCTTATCTTGAGACTGCATTTAGAATTACTCTTGATTGGGATACCATCACAGATATCGTATGGTTCGATGCCCTCACAGGAGAAAAAAGAGAACATGTAGACTCTGTGACACTATACCCTGCAAAGCAGTTTGTCATGCCACAGACTCAGATAGACAGAGCTATAAAAGCCATTGATGACGAGAAGGAAGAGAGATATCAATACTTCATTTCCAATGGAAAATATGTAGAAGCAGAGAGAATAAAGAGTAGGGTGGAATATGACTTGGAGATGCTTCAGGAAGTAGGATACTGCTCCGGAATCGAGAACTACTCAAGACCTCTTACAGGGCGTAAGCCTGGAGAGAGACCAGCAGTGCTTCTGGATTATTTCCCTGATGATTTTGTCACATTTATTGATGAAAGCCACGTTACCCTTCCTCAGATAGGTGCAATGTATGAGGGAGACAGATCCAGAAAGATGAATCTGGTGAAATATGGTTTCCGTCTTCCTTCCGCCCTGGATAACAGACCTCTTAAATATGATGAGTTTGATGCAAAGGTGGGACAACGTATCTACGTTTCCGCTACCCCTGGACCGAGAGAGAAAGAAGAGTCCATCCAGATAGTTGAGCAGCTGATCAGACCTACAGGTCTCCTGGACCCGGAGATCACAGTCAAACCTACAGAAGGTCAGATGGAAGACTTGTATGGTGAGATTAGAAAGACCATCGACAAGGGAGAGAGAGTCTTGGTCACCACACTCACTAAGAAGATGAGTGAAGACCTGACTGCTTATCTTTTGGGCTTGGGACTTAAGGTCCAATACCTTCATAGCGAAGTTGATACCATAGAAAGAGTCGAGATCTTAAGAGACTTAAGAAAGGGTAAGTATGATGTCCTCGTTGGAATTAACCTTCTCAGGGAAGGGTTGGACCTACCTGAAGTCTCCTTGGTCGCCATTCTTGATGCCGATAAGATTGGCTTCCTTCGTTCCGCCACATCACTTATCCAGACCATAGGTCGTGCTGCAAGAAATGCTGACGGAAGAGTAGTCATGTATGCTGACAAAATGAGCCCTGCCATGGCTGAAGCCATTGAGGAGACAGAGCATAGAAGAAAAGTCCAGAAGGCTTGGAACGAAGAGCATGGCATCACTCCAACAACTATCAAGAAAGAGATCGAAGATATTCTTGAACGAGAAATTAAGGACAGCGAAGAGATAGCAAAGGAAGATGCAAGGATTCTTAAGGGTAGTTACAACCTTCTTGTGGAGAAAGACAGGAAGAAGTACATAAAGACATTGGAAAAGCAGATGATGGAGTATGCAGAGAACCTGCAGTTTGAGAAAGCAGCCGTCATTAGGGATGAGATTCAGAGGATCAAAGATAGAAAGGACCTTGTAGATGGCTGATGTCTTTTCCCTTGTTGCTTCCCAGCTTGCTCTGGATTACTCCATGCCTCTTTCTTCTGTTATGGACAAGGAAAACCATTACTCTCTCTATACTCCTATGGAGGGAAGAAGGCGCTTTGAAGATAACCCTGATTTCTTTTTGAAGCTTGCAGTCTTCAATGGAAAAGTAATCGCCACAGGAAAAGAAGAAGCCATAGAAGGAATCAAAGAAATAATTGGTGAAAGAAAGGGGGAGTGGATTCTGGATGGTAAGAGCCTGGAGAGAATCATCTCATTTCTTTCCATCCATAATAAGCATATAAATATCCTTCATCCCTTCTTTGTGAAAAGCGAAAAGACCAATAACGATTACAGTACTCTCTCCTATAGAATCATCGAGAAAGAAGAGATTCTTGGATTCAAAGATATGGATGAGTTCTCTGAAGCATTTGCTTTTGATGAGAATGCTCCTGATGAAGTCGGTGTAGCAATTATGGAGAATGGAGAGATAGCTGCAATGGCTGGAGCCAGTTCAGATAGCCCTATGATGTGGCAGATAGGAGTCAATACAAAACCTCAATTTAGAGGGAAAGGTTATGGAACAAAAGCCGTGGATATTCTCTCCAACATAGTGCTTGAGAGAGGAATAATTCCATATTACGGCACTTCGTTTTCACACATCTCCAGTATGAGAGTGGCGTTCTCGTCATCTTTCCAACCTATGTGGACGGAGTTGATATCTAATTAAAAGAGATTCCTTTTTATTGTTGACACTACGCTCTGAATATGTTTGTTATAATAATAACATTCTGTTAGAATATAGACATAAGTTATTCCTTTCTGATATATTAGGGCCATGAACGTGGTTTTAACTGGATTTGGAAAGATGGGAAAGGAGATTTACTCCGTCCTTGAGAATCGTGGACACAATGTAATCGGGGTTATAGACCCTTTTTCATTGGATAAAAGAGTGACAAACAAAAATATTGAGGCTTCTTGTTTTGAGAATGCTGATGTTGTCATTGATTTCTCTTCCCCTGATAACGCTGTAGAGAACATAAAGAAATATATCGATTACTCTATTCCTTCAGTCATCGGAACAACAGGATGGCTTGATAGACTTGAAGAGATAAAAGCTTACAATGAAGAAAAAGAAATAAAAGTAATGTATAGTGGTAACTACTCAATTGGTGTCGCCCTCTTTCTTAAACTTGTCAGGAAAGCAGGGGAGCTTTATGGAAAGGTTGCCGGTTATGATGCATCTATTTCAGAGATACACCACACAGAGAAGAAAGATAGCCCATCCGGAACTGCTTTGATGGTTGCTTCAGCTCTTCTGGATACTATGCCTGAAAAGAAGAAGATTCTTCTTGGTAACTCAGAAGGCAAGATAGAGAAAGAGAGCCTTCAGATTTCATCAATAAGGGTTGGAAAGACACCTGGAGTACATAGTGTGGTCATCGACAGCGATGCAGACACCATTACTCTCACTCACACAGCCCACTCCCGCTCAGGCTTTGCTCTTGGAGCAGTGATGGCTTCTGAGTGGATAAGCGAAACAAACAAAAGAGGAATCCTTACCCTCGACGATTACTTGAACGAAACTTTTGGAGAATAAAAATGAAAAACACATTCAGGGGAGTCTTCACAGCAATGATCACTCCCTTTACAGAGTACAACACAGTAGACTACATATCTCTTGAGAGACTTGTGGAGGCCCAGATTAACGCAGGCATCGATGGCCTTGTTCCTTGTGGAACAACCGGAGAATCTCCGACACTCTCCCATGAAGAGCATGACAGAGTCATCGCCCAGACCATCAGATATGCAAAGGGCAGA
>JALFYG010000228.1 GCA_022784805.1 Spirochaetales bacterium | reverse complement strand
AGCCATTGCTGCAAGAGTTGTCTTTCCTCCTGCACAGGAAAGACAACTCTTGCAGCAATGGCTCTTGCAGAGCTGTAAGAGTTGTCAAGAGTTGTCTTTCCTCCTGCACAGGATGTAGCTCCGCTGGCTTCACAAGCTCTTGCTTCGAAATATGTAGCAAGTGCGTCACCCATGCCAGAAACAGTGAGCCTTACAGGAGAAGCGGCAATAATCTCTGTATCCATCAAAACCATGTTTGGGTTAGCTGGGAGGAAGAGATATTCTTCAAATACACCATCGTCTGTGTAAATGACAGAAAGAGCGGAACATGGAGCATCTGTGGATGCAATAGTCGGGCAGATGATTACTGGAAGGGCAGTGTAGTAAGCGACAGCCTTGGCTGTATCGAAGATCTTTCCTCCACCGATACCGATGATAGTGTCATAGCCATTATCTTTGACGATCTTTTCGATTCTCTTGATTTCATTCTTTGAGCATTCGCCATTGAAGAAATCAAAACTAGCTGTCAAACCAGCTTCCTTGAAGCTATTATCAAGGCTTTCTCCCTCTCTCTTGTATCCACCCTTACTGATGATTACAAGTGGTTTCTTTCCATAGTTTGAGGCATAGGTGCCGATTTTCTTTAACTCTCCAGGACCCTGGACATACTTAGATGGACTAATAAGAATGTTTGCCATAATCGTTTTCCTTTTATCGATAAGAAAATATTTAATATGTTTTAACACTATTTGTAGTAATGGTAAATATGTATAGATGTAGTGGAGGGGAGAAATAAAAAAATCAGAACCCTTTTGGATTCTGATTCTTTAGCAAGGACAGGACTCGGACCTGTGACCGACCGGATATGAGCCGGTTGCTCTACCAACTGAGCTACCTTGCCGCAACAAAAAGACTATAAACAAAAGGAAAGGTGAGAGTCAATAGAGATTTTGAAAAATGTTGAAGGGTTATGAAAGATAGATACATTTATTTAAGAATGATACTTTGCTGATTAAATGTAGAACAACCACTTCTGTAGACAGCTATCAACTGAGACAATATAATTTAATAATATTACGGGGGAAGTAATGAATCAAAAACAAGAAGACACAATAGATTTGTTGAAACTATTTAAAGTCCTGATAAATAAACTATGGTTATTGATCATCGTTGCGGTACTCTTTGCTGTAGCTTCTTATTCAGTGACAAAAACAATGATCAAGCCGGAATATGAAGCTACAAGTAAGCTTTATGTATTCAACAAATCTGATTTTGGATCCTCTGGTGCCGTCTCTTCATCAGATATCTCCACATCAAAAGTTCTGGTGAATACATATATAGTAGTATTGCAGTCTGACTCTGTTCTTGGACAGGTTGTCGATACAATCTCCGAGTATCAGGGAAAAGAGGGATTCGAGTATCTTGGAACAGAACCATACACAACAAAGCAGTTGAGAGGCATGATCAGTGCCGGTTCCATCAATAATACAGAGTCTTTCTCCGTTACAGTTACAGCAAACGATCCATATGAAGCCAAGTTTATCAACGACGCAATTCTTTACTTTCTTCCAGATGAAATCATCAGAGTCGTAAAGGCCGGTGCTGTTGAGATCATTGACAAAGCAAGCATTCCTACAGCTCCTAGTTCTCCTTCTGTAATGAAGAACACAGTCCTCGGAGGCTTTGTGGGAGGAGTTCTTACAGCTGCAATCATCGTTGTCATGGCTCTCTTTGACAACGTTATCCACACAGAAGAAGATTTGACTTCTGAATTTCCTGACATCTCTGTCGTCGGTGTCATTCCTGATTATAAAGTAGAAAAGCAGAAAGCTCCTAGAGAGGCAACTCAGCCAGTTTCACATAGGGAAAAGCAGGAACAGACAAAGCCGAAGAAGAAAATTGAATTGAATGATGATGATGACTTTGAGAATGAGGACTGAGCTATGAAAGAAGAAAATGATTTAATCAACATTATAAATGAAAACACACCTTTCGGAGTAAAAGAGGCCTATAGACTACTTAGAGCCAACATTCAGTTCCTGTGTCCTCATGAGGGATGCAAAGTCATTTGTATGACAAGTAGCGTAGCCCATGAAGGAAAGAGCAGTGTCTCCTTCAATCTTGCTTCTGTTATTGCAGGCGGATCTGCAAGAGTCTTATTGCTGGACGCAGACTTAAGGGCATCTCATATGCAGGAAAGCCTTGGAATCAAGGGAAGAGAAGGCCTCTCTGACATTCTTGCTGGAATGGAAGGCTGTGAGGACTATCGTGACCTGATAAAGAAAGTAGATGGTTGCCCTAACCTTGATATAATTCTTTCCGGAAAAATGCCACCAAACCCATCAGAGCTTCTTGCTTCAGAGAGAATGGTGAAGCTCTTGGAAGAGTGTAAGAAGAACTACGACTACATCATTGTCGACGGTACTCCTCTCTGCATCGTCTCCGACATGCTTGTGCTTTCACCATATATCGATGGCTTTATCTTGGTTGTCAGAGCTGAGATGACCGATAAGAGAATCCTCAATAACTCTGTTTCCATGGTAAAGAAGATAAACGGTAAGGTTTTGGGTTTTGTTCTCACTCGAAAGAAACAGAAGAAATCTGAGAAGTACTACTACGGTAGTTACAATAGCTTGTATTCAAAATAAAAGCATAAATAATGGCTCCGATTTGGAGCCATAAATTTTCACTGTGATGATTTATTTCAATGTAAATGTCAGGATTACAGGCTGATGGTCTGAGTTCTCGTAACCTGTATGGTAGATGGTTGCTGTTGCCTCTACGTTGTCTGAGACAATAAAACCATCAATGATTGTGGTGTAGTTATATCCCTCGATATAAGGAGTATCAGCACTTCTGCATGTAGCCTCTTCCATGTCATTCTCTGGTTTTACAATAGAGAAGTGGGATGGAAGATCGCTGTCATCCAAGACTTTTGCCCAAACAGGAACTACTTGCTCTGACGGGTAAGCATCAAGATACTCTTCACCCAAAGCGTGGTTGAAGTCACCACCGATGATCACCCAGTTTCCTTTGTTATATTCTTCTGCAATGAAAGATGACAGTAATTCAAGCTGCTTCTGTCTGATGACACCGCCTTCGTCATATGCAGACATGTGGCTGTTGATCAATACAAGAGTCTTTCCACCCTCTACAGGGATTCTCTCTATGGTAAAGCATCTGTCCAGGTCGAAGAACTTGGAGAAATCTGAAGCGATAGGGTAGCTTACCCTCTCTGCTGACTCCACATTAAATCTGGACATGGTCAAAAGACCTGCATTTGCTATTCCATGAGGATCCAGAATAGGGTAGTTAAGCCAAGCTGAATGGTAGTTTACAGCAAATGTGCTGTTCATAAATGGGAATGTGGCCTCAAAGTATGTGGCCATATCGATGTGATAACTACGAGTTGCGTCAGTGTCGACTTCCTGCAAGAGGATGAAATCTGCTGCGATATCTCTGAGAACAGCAGCCTGGGACTCGACGTTTTCTATTACGTGGACTCTATCGATGGCTTTTCCATATTTACCCACTGTATGGGTTCCATCTTTCCAATCTGCTGTATCCATAAAGAAAGAGAAGTCTGTGGAGTAGGCTCCAAAGGCTGTATTGAATGTTACGGCAGTGTACTCCACACCGCTTTTCATGGTCTTTGACTGGTTATTCTTTATTTCTAGTGTAGTGTTATCAGGAAGACGGGAGAAAGAAATCAAAACGTAGACAACATATATGCCGACAACAAGCAGAACCGCACAAAGTAGGATCAGTAGTGCTTTTAATAGATTACTTGCTTTTTTATTCATGAAAAGAGTGTAACACAAAGTTTATAAGTGTTCGAGATTTCTTCGCTTATTGTTGATATAATCCTTTCAAGCATTTTATCATTAATGTGGAGGCGGAATATGGCCAAGAGTAAATCGATTATTACGGTTGTCGGAAAAGACCAGGTGGGAATCATCGCAAGAGT
>JALFYG010000136.1 GCA_022784805.1 Spirochaetales bacterium | reverse complement strand
TGCGGTAGTATAGCCACCGCACCAATAGCCTTTAGTCAACGTTGACAAAGTCTACATCGATTCTCATAAGAACCCATGTCCTGCCGTTTTCTTCCTGCCAGTACTCTACTATTTCAGCTCCCCTGACAGTGTTGGAATACTCAACGCCGCTTGTCTGGTATGAGGTATCATCAACTGTCTTTACAGCCATCTCATACTTAGTACCGATCCACTGAGAGAAGAGCTTACCACACTCTGCACTTGCCTCGCTCAATGCCTCATAGAGATCCGGATTATCAGAGAAAGCCTTTTCATAGTGATAGCCATATCCCTCTGGAGTCTTAACAACCCAGTCAGGTCTTGGGAAGCCATCCTTGCCATAGACCATCTGATCTATCTGCATCTTTGTGACTTCGCCTACTCCAACAGTATTCTTTTCCCAGATAGCGTAGATCTTAACGTCTCCAGTTGAACCAGCAGGAATGACAAGCCCCTTCTTCAGAGTTTCAGTCTTATCACCAGCGACAATCCAACCCTGGAATGTGTACCCACTCTTTACAGGATTAGCCAGGTATACACCCTCTGTTTCGATAGTGTACTTGGTTGGGTTGGTGTTGTCATATCTGTATGAACCACCATCAAGGACATATGTAATCTTATACTCAACAGGAGCCCACTTAGCTGTAATTTTCAGATCCTCACCTCTGGAAGTATCGATGATATATCTAAGAGCATATGTTCTGTATGTAGAGAATGGATTCTCTGTCCAGCCAAGGAATGTGTAACCGAATCTAGTTGGAACAGCAAGGACAATGTCCTTGTCTTCCACTGTATAAGATGTTGGATTCTCAACGCCTTCTGAGAGAGCTCCACCAGCAAGATCATATTTGACAGTGTAGACTGTAGAAGCCCATTCTGCCTTAAGGCTTACATCTCCTAGGTCACCCTTCTTAATTACATAGCGGCTGATAAGTTCATCTTCGTTTCCTTCCACTCTCCAACCAAGGAAGTCGTAGTTCTCTCTATAAGGAGTAGGAATTGTGATTTCTTTCTCCATGTATGAGTAAGAGGTTGGATACTCATCAATCTTTCCACCCTTAGTGTCAATTGTGATTGAGTAAACAGATGGCATCCAAACAGCAACAAGGTTCTTGTCACCTGTCGTGCCCTTTGAGAACTCATAGATGCTTCTAGCCTTGCTAGTAGGTTCACCTTCAAGAATCCAGCCGACAAAGTCATAGCCCTTCTTCTCTGGGTTAATGACCTGGAATGCAGACTCTACTGTGTACCAGCATGCATTTTCAGCCTTTCTGTTGAGATCTGAACCGAAGATGACACCGTCTTCATCATAATCGATTGTGTATGTAATCACCTTCCATACTGCCTTAAGAGCAATGTCACCTGTGCTTCCAGCCTCGACTGTCACAAATGGAACGATTGCCTTTGAGCCATAATATGTGCCGTCGACCACAATCTGAGTATTCTTCAGGATTGAGGAGACAAGTGTCAGAATCTCTTCAGTATCCAAGTCCTCATAAGCAACCTTGAGAACACCATTCTCAATAATACCGGAGACTCCAGCTTTATTCATGGCTTCACTGATCATTGCCTTGGTCTTCTTGTCAAAGAGAGAAGTATAGATCTCCAAGTGGTCGCCATAGGCATTGAGTGTTGTTCTCACCTCTTCCTTCAAGAGAGACAATGAGAAGAGGCAAGATGTTGCATCATCTTTATTTGTCCATCCAACAAATTCATATCCACTCTTTACTGGAGCCACTGTTGTGAAGCTTTCGCTTTCAACGGTGTATGATGTGACAGCGTCTTCAGAGAGCTCTCCACCATCCAAGTCATAGGAAATACTAAACTCATATGGTTTCCAGACAGCCTTAAGGCTCTTGTCTCCTGGAACTGTTGTGTCGAGTGTCTTAAATGGTTCTGTTTCTCTTTCTGTGTCAATCCATCCCTGGAATACATAATTCTCAAGTGTAGGCTCAATAAACAAAGGATAATCAGAGTTGAATGTAAAGGATTTTGGCTCCTCGCCTTCAATCTTTCCACCATTTAAGTCATAAGAGATAGAGTACTCATTAGGAATCCAGACAGCACTGAGCTTTCTGTCGCCTGAAGAGCCTTTTGGAAGAGAGTAAACAGCCTTTGCTTCATAAGATTCTTCACCTTCTTCAATCCAACCCATGAATGTATAACCATCAATTTCAGGGTTATAGAGGGTGAAACTATCCAAGACTGTGTAGGACTCTGGATTCTCTGGAAGTGGTTCCGGCTCAGGAATTGGTTCTGGTTTTGGAGAATAAAGCACAATGTTCTTGTTGTATTCGATTGTGTACTCTCTTGGAGTCCAGACAGCCTTCAAAGAGATACTCTTTGGAACAGTTGTGTCAACCACATACTCTCTCACAGGATCCTTGTCACCACTCTTCCAACCTACGAATACATAGTCCTTCTTCTCAGGAGCAGGAAGAGTAAATGATGGAGCGTCAAATGTGAAGGAAACAGGAGCATTCTTCAATTCTCCACCATTAGGATCCAAGGTGATCTTATACTCATTTGGAACCCAAACAGTTATATATTTCACATCGCCTGTTGTTCCAAGAGCCAATTCTTCTGTTTTTCTAGCTTCATATGACTCTTCGCCTTCACGAATCCAACCAATAAATGTATATCCGACTCTAGTAGGATTAATGAGAGTGAAGCTGTCTTCGATTGTGTAGGAATCTGGATTCTTCTCTTCCTCTATCACAATCTCTTCTGTAACTGAAGCTGTAAATACAGGAGCGATTACTGGTTTCTCAACCTTTGCCACATACTCTACGCCAATCTCATCATATTCGATTGAGTATACGATTCTTTCAAATACAGCTTCATACTCCAAGCTCTTTGTCATAGAGAGAATATCGATGGATGGATTCTCTTCAACCTTCTCTTCTCCGACAATTCTCCAACCCTTGAAGTCGTATCCTCTTTTATTAAGTGTAGGAAGTGTCAGGACATTACTTGATACAGCTTCAGCAACAATAGAATCCATGTCTCCATAGAACGCACTGTCAACAGGAGCATTTACCTTGATTGAAAGGCCAAGGAGAGAAGCCTTGAACCAAGCCTTGTCTCCGTCTACGCCACTATCAAAGGTTGCCTTACTTAAATCAGGTGTAAAGAAGGCACCAAAGGATCTACTTCCTGTATTTCCATCAAGCTTAATGGTGACGCTTTCTTGAGCTTCATCCTTTCCATCTTCAACCCAACCAAGGAAGATATAATCTGTCAATGAGATAGAAGGAATGACGATTTCTTCATTTTCAATGGCATTCTTCATGATTTCATCAACACTGACGGAAACCATGCTGTTCTTTGGAGCTTTTACAGAGATAGAGTAGACAGGATGCTCTGCCTTGATGACGTAAGCATTTCCATCCTCCTCAAATGAGATGGCGGTAGAAGCCACATCAAGCTTCAGGTCAGCCTTGAGCTTCATATCACTTTCTATGGATGAAAGCTCTATAGAACTTCTATTGTCATATGAGCCTGTATTTAAATCAATCCAACCCAGGAAGACATATCCATCTTTCTCCACGGTTGGGAGCTCAATGTATCCAGAAGCATTGGCACTCTCCAGGAGAGCATCAACATCTCCGACAACGCTGCCACCATCAAGATAGATATCCACCCTATGGTTATTGATATAAAGATAACCATCGATGATTTCCGCCTTGATTGGCTCCTCGACAATAACTTCTTCGACTTTTTCGATTTCTTCGATTTCAACGATTTTTTCGACTTCTTCAACTACCTTTGTTTCTTCTGTCTTGGAAGAAGCACAAGATACAAACAAAGATAATACAATTGAAATAATTGCAATTGAAAGCACAAAGCTTCTTTTCATAATTATCCCCCTATATTAGATAGGATAGCACCCCTTTTTGCCATCCTCAATACTGCTTTTGGGGACTAATTCATTAAAACTTCTGTAAAAATTCTTCTTTTGATATTTATTTCAAAGAAACTGGAATCACAGACTTAAGCTAGTCTGTAAATCCTTCAAACATTTCTCCCCTTTCACAGACTTTACAGAAGATTCCGGAAGGAATGGTCTTATTGACTAAGTCCTTCAATAAGCCGACATCATTATTGTTGTCACTTAAGTGAATAAAGTATATTTGGTCGCCACGTCCACTTGTCTCACCAGCAAAGTTGACGGCTTCATCATTTGACAAGTGACCATACTCACCTCTCACTCTTGCCTTTAGCCATGTGGGATAAGGCCCATGGGCCAGCATGTCACTATCATAGTTTGATTCTATAAACTTCACAGATGACACCTTTGAATATCCCCAGGCTTCCTCTGGTATTACTCCCGTGTCAGTCATCAAGAATATCTTGTCGTTTCCGTTTACTATAAAATACCCCGAAGATCCCGGAGAATCATGGGAAGTCCTGAATGGAGTTACATCAAACTTTCCTACTCCTACAGTTGTCCCCCAAGTAAAGGGAAAGACTAGCTTTCTCTCGATTTTCAGCTTGTCCATCTCTGTCTTTCCGTCTCTAAGTGCAGTGGAAGATACAAATACAGGTACCTGTGTCTTTCTCTGCACAGCCCCTACCCCCTTTGCATGGTCTGGGTGTAAGTGGGTGAGAAACATTGCCCCCAGACTCGACAGGGGCATAGAGTGCATCTCCATTTCTGTTGAGAACTTTTTCCATGTAACGCCACAATCAATGGCGATGGTGGTCTCTCCATCATAAAACAGATAACAGTTACCACAGCTACCTGTGGTGAGGGCACAGTAGTGGAGCATCAGACATTATCCTCCACCCACTTTTCACTCCAACCCACATGGGCTTTCTGTCCATTTCTGAGAATAGGAATAACCAAGAGTTCATAGTGCTCCATTATCTCTTCTTTTGGATCATACTCTCTCCAAGAGTACCCATTCTTTTTGTAATACTGGGATTCTTTATCGATTAAGTCTTCATCACTATCAACGCTGTTGAAAATAGATGACCATTCTTTGGGAGACAGTTTTCTTTCATCTAAATCCACAAACTGGTGCTGGATTCTTCTTTCCTTCACCCACCTTATTGCGGCTCTTGTATTTTTGTCCTTGTTTTTACCGATTATCTGTAGCATGGAATGAGATTATCCAAAAGCCTTTGTTCCTTCAATACATTTATCCCTTGACCCTAATTGCATAATGAAAGATGATATCCCAAACGTTTCCCAATGGGAAAATCAGGAGATATAGTATGAAAGAAAGAATCAAGTCACTTCTCACAAGAGAACCAAGCTCAGAGATTGTAAGAGCTGAAGGTTGGGTGAGAACAAAGAGAGACAGCAAGAATGTTTGCTTTTTGGAAATCAATGACGGTTCCTGTCTAAAGGGACTACAGGCGGTAATCGACAAGGCTTCTTTCAATAATAACAATCTCCTTGATTCAATTTCCACCGGCGCTGCAGTTTCAGCAGAAGGAACAATTGTCCAGAGTCTTGGCGGCAACCAAAAGGTTGAATTGGCTGTTACATCCCTTTCTCTCGTTGGCCCATGTCCAAACGACTACCCTCTTCAGAAGAAGAGACACACAGTTGAATTCTTGAGAGAGCAGGCATACCTGAGACCAAGAACAAACCTCTTCGGTGCTGTCACAAGAGTCAGAAACACTATGGCTTTTGCAGTCCATCAGTTCTTCCAGGAGAATGGCTTTGTTTATGTCAACACTCCTCTCATCACAGCAAGTGACTGTGAAGGTGCTGGAGAGCAGTTCCAGGTAACTACATTGGATCTAATGAATGTTCCAAAAAAGGAAGATGGAACTGTCGATTATTCAAAGGACTTCTTCGGAAAGATAGCAAACCTTACAGTTTCAGGTCAGCTTGAAGGCGAAACCTATGCCATGGCAATGAAGAACATCTATACATTCGGACCAACATTCCGCGCTGAAGAGTCCAACACTTCACGCCACTTGGCTGAATTCTGGATGATCGAACCAGAAATGGCATTCTGTGACCTCGAAGGTGACATGGATTGTGCAGAAAGCTTCTTGAAGTACATCTTCAAGGCAGTTCTTGAGAAGAACAGCGAGGATATGGCTTTCTTTGAGCAGTTTGTCTTGAAGGGACTCATTGAGACACTTGAAGGCGTTGTATCTACACCATTTGAGCACATGACATACACAGAAGCTATCAAGCATCTTGAGAAGCACAATGAAAAGTTCGAATTCCCAGTAGAATGGGGTTCAGATATCGCTTCTGAGCATGAAAGATATCTTACTGAAGTCATTGCAAAGAGACCAGTCATCGTCACTGACTATCCAAAAGAAATCAAGAGTTTCTATATGAAGCAGAATGATGATGGAAAGACAGTCAGAGGTATGGATATTCTTGCTCCAAGACTTGGTGAGATTATCGGAGGAAGCGAAAGAGAGAGCGACTACGATAAGCTTAAGGCAAGAATGGATGAATTGAAGATGGATGACACCAACTATTGGTGGTATATGAATCTTCGCCGCTATGGCACAGCTCCTCACGCTGGCTTCGGTCTTGGTTTTGAAAGAGCAGTCAGATACGTTACTGGAGTCGAGAACATCAGAGACGTTATTCCTTATCCAAGAGCTGTCGGATATTGTGAATACTAATTCTATATTTAATGTTCGTTCAAAGGGATTGTTAATCGGATTGTTAACAGTCCCTTTAATTTGTAACTACTCAGTCATGTCTCGTATAAAATGATTTTTTCCAAAGTCTATGTTTCTCGGGAAGTTCACTTGCTAAATGCTAACTTTTTAATAATTCCTTGCTGGATCAGAAAATAAATACATTATTTCTCTTTTTCCGATTG
>JALFYG010000068.1 GCA_022784805.1 Spirochaetales bacterium | reverse complement strand
ATATGGGGACAAGGGAATGCTCCTAAGGTATCCTGTGTCACAGAATATTAAGGAGATGCAGAACTTCAGGGATAACCCGCTCCTTTTCAAAGTCTTTGAAGAGTATAAGACATGGGGAAAGGTTCTGGGAGTAAAGAGCCTCGGGGAGATGAACCGCACCACAGTAAAGGGTGGAGGAAAGGAGTATGTAAAGCTTTGCGAAGATTTACATAGAAGAAAGATCGCCTCCATTGCAGATAAAATCAAAGAGAAGGGAGCAAAGATTGTCTTTGTTGCTGGTCCTTCATCTTCTGGTAAGACAACCTTTGCCAAGAGACTCTCGGAGGAACTGAGACTCTTGGGCTTCAAACCTTTCAAGATTTCCCTTGATGACTACTATAATCCTCCATCAATGGCTCCATTGGACAAAGAAGGAAAGCCTGACTTGGAGGCATTGGAAGCCTTGAATGTCGACCTCATCGATTCAAATATGGAGTCATTGTTGGAAGGAAAGCCTGTAAACCTTCCTCAATATGACTTCAATACACACATCACCACCTTCAACCCGGTTCCAGTCCAGATGGGGGAGAAGACCATAATGGTGGTGGAGGGAATCCACGCCCTTAATAAGAGGATTACGGAAGGAATTGATCAGCGTTATATTTTCAAGGTCTATATCTCAGCCCTGACTCATATTAACCTTGATGACAGTAACCGTATCTCCACATCAGACAATAGACTCTTAAGAAGAATCGTGAGGGATTATCGCACAAGGGGAATGAGTGCAGAGAGAACGCTGAACATGTGGGACAGTGTCACTCGTGGTGAGTCAGCGCATATCTATCCAAACCAGAATAATGCAGACGTAATGTTCAATAGCGCCTTGGACTATGAGATAGGAGTCCTCTCTACATACGTTACTCCTCTTCTTTCAGCGGTAGGAAAAGATGAAGGAAAGGCTTATACCCTCTCTAGAAGACTCCTTTCATTCCTGGAGAACGTTTATCCTATTCCTGGTTCCTATGTGCCTTCAGACTCACTTTTGAGGGAGTTTATCGGAGAGTCTGACTACGAGCATTAGACACTTTATCCTTTCTGTATAAAAGAATAAGGTGGTGATGTTGACGTATAAGTGGGGGAGAGTGAAACTTATATTGTGATTCCCCTTTGATTGTCCTAATCAGGTTTCCGCCGGAGATTATTCTTCGGCGGATTATTTGTCATGGTTTTGATGAGAAATACAATCTATAATCAATTCTAAATAGTTACAGGAGGTGATGATGAACAAGTTTTATGCTGTATTATCTTTATTGTCGGCAATGGTTCTGACTATCATCCTCTTCACAAGTGACTATAAACGTAGTGACAAGACATGGAAATCATTCTCAGCAATGGTATTGTTCTATATCATTTATGATTTGATTCTATTTGTTGGAAGCCTTACTTCAAATAAACTTGTGGCCCAGTTCACGAATTTTACAGCTGTCTGTTGTGCTATCCTTGCCCTATTTGAGTTCCATTTCTATCTCATATGTTTCTTCAGGGAAAAGATGATGGTTGAAATTCCTGACACCACTAAGTATGTGGGGGCCTTGGGAATAATCTTTTTATTTGGTTGGACGCTGTTTAATGTGTTCTTCTCAAATAAGGAAGGGGGAGTATCGATAGCCGTAGACAGGATTCTCGGTTACATAAGGCTATTGATGGTCATCCTGGATTTCTTCTTTGTCTGGAGAAGAAGCTCTCTTGTAGGTAAGAAGACTTCCGCCATATGGTGCATCCACCTTCTTCTTCCATCCATGGCAAGCTTTGTGGATGATGGCTTGGGAACGAAGAGTTCTATTATGATAATCACGCTATCTGTTCTCTTGATATATATTACCATCAACCAAGAGACAGAGATGTCCATCATTGAGCAGAAGATAAACTTGGAGAAGAAAGAGCAGGAATTGCAGGATGTAAGGCGCCATGTAATGATCAGCCAGATTCAGCCTCACTTTATCTACAATGTCCTCAATATCATCTGCATACTTTGCAGGAGGAACCCAAAGGAAGCGGCAAGAACCACAAGGCTTTTTGCAAAGTATCTGAAGATGAATGTTGAATCACTAAAGAAAGATAGGCCAGTTCCCTTTGATGAGGAGCTTTCCCATGCCAAGACATATTTGAAGCTGGAAAAGGTCAGGTTCCGTGACGAATTGGAGATTTCTTATGATATAGGCCCAAGAAACTTCTGTCTTCCTGCACTTTCATTGCAGCCAATGGTTGAGAACGCTGTAAAGCACGGTCTCTGTATGAAGGAAGATGGAGTAGGGCACTTAAACATCTCCACCAAGGAAGACGGTACAAACTGGTATGTAATAGTATCGGACGATGGTGTCGGATATGATACGAAAAAGAAAAAGAAGGATGATGGAAGAAGTCACATTGGTGTAGAGAACACAAGAATGAGAATAGAGATGATGAGCCATGGAACTATGGATACATTCTCTGTTCCTGGAAAAGGCACCAATGTGGTAATGACCATTCCTAAATTCTATGACTCCAACTGTCTCAAGGAAGACAGAGTCTGGGAAAAGGAGGAAGATGACATATGACAGCTTTAGAGAATATGTGGATAGAGCTTTATATGGCTGCAATGATTTTCATTATCTTCCTCTTGGGTAACAAGAAGAGTGAGAAGAACTCATCCCTTTGGTATTACAATATAACACTCTTACTGCAGATAGCTGTGCTTCTTTCAGACGTGGCATTGTGGTATTTTGAGTACAAGGGAAGGGGTATTTTCATCTTGTATGAAATAATCTGGACAGTGAACTTCATGCTCTTTATATTTATGGTCCTTTACTATTCTCTGTACTTGTACGCATATGTAGGTGAAAACTATGGGATTAATACTAGGTATCCACTTGGTTACTTCTTCTTTATCTTCATAGTATCGACCCTTCTTTGGATATCCAGCTACTGGAATGACATTATCTTTATTCTCCACGAAGAGTTCTATCCTACTTACTCATACATTTATAGCTTTGTTCTCTTCTTAATCATGATATTGATGATCCCAGATATCATCATACTCGCTAAAGCTAGAAATAAGATGGAAAAGAGAATGTTATTCCTCTTTTCTTTCTATTCCATAAGCCCGTTTATCGCGCTTTTCTTAGAAGTGGTTTTAAATATCGATTGTATTTTCTACTCATCTACTTGTCTTTCACTCCTTCTGATTTACGTAGGAGTAAGCCAGAAGAGTAGAATGATTGCTTATAATCAGAGTATTGAAATCGAGAAGAAAGAAAGCGAACTTAGGGAAACAGAGCAGAAAGTAATGATGGGAAATATCCAGCCTTTGTTTATCCAAAGTGTACTGGCCTCCATTGCAGATATGGCTCCAAAAGATCCAAAGAAGGCAGAAGAGACCACATCAAGCTTTGCAACATACTTGAGAATGAACCTGAACAGCGTGGGAAAGAATGAGCCTGTTCCTTTCGAAGAAGAGCTGAGACATGCAGATGCATTTTTGGATCTGGAGACAAAAATTAGGCCTGGAAAGATCAAGGTTGAGCATGAGATAAACGCTGTCAACTTCTTCCTTCCTGTCTTGACCCTCCAGCCTATTGTAGAGAATGCCATTGTACATGGAATTCTCCCCAAAAGCGGCGGAACCATAAAGCTATGGAGTAGGGAGGAAGATGACTCTTTCCTTATTGGAGTCGATGACGACGGAATAGGTTTTGATTCCTCTTTGGTACCTGATGGCGTGGGAATAAAAAACACACGTGAAAGGATAATAAAGTTCTGTGGTGGCTCCCTTTCTATATCTTCAGGGAAGAATTTAGGAACAAAAGTGATTATAATAATCCCCAAAAACACTAATATGACATTCTAAGAGGGAAAGATGATAGAGTATTTTAGCGATGCCACAAAGTTGTATACGGCAATAACAATACTTACGGTATATACACTATTGGTGGAAATAATTTGTATCAAGGCAACTAGTCTTGATATAGCAAATAGCTTTGCAAGTGTATTCTACTTGGTTGTTGTTGCAGCTGTCTGCGAGTGGATCGGTGTCATCGCCCCTTTGCTTTCCAAGGAATTAAGAGGTTTCTTGATGGTGGCCAAGAGCTTGGAGCTGATGGTCGCACCTGTCATTCCAGTGGGTATGGCCCTCTCTGTTGCACGTGAGAAAGCCAAAGTCCACCATGTGATTCCTCTATCTCTGAACGTTATTAATATTGCTGTTTCTCTCTTTACCGGCCATGTCTTCTATTTCACTCCTGACAATGTCTATCACCATGGGCCAATGTATTTCTTATATCCAATTGCATACTTCACAGGCGTCATCTATATGATCATGAAGGTTGTCACGGCATCAAGAAAGAAGGCTTTTAAGGACTCTGCTGTTCTTATCTTCTCCTTCTCTCTGCTTTTGTTTGGAATCATTGTGCAGGCCATTTATTCAGATATCAGAATAGACTGGTGTACTGCGGCTCTTGCCAGCACTCTTGTCTGTCTCAACTACGTTACACAGGACCAGAAGAAGGCCGTCGAGGACATGAAGAAGGCCATGGATGAAGCAAATATCGCCAATAAAGCCAAGACTAACTTCATGGGAAGAATGAGCCATGACCTTAGAACTCCTATTAATGGAATAATGGGTATGGTTCAGATAGCAAAGAAAAACGTCGACAACAATGAAGTTGTTGCAGACTGCTTGGAGAAGATTGACTCCTCCAATAGACACCTTTTGTCCCTCATCAGCGATATTCTGCAGATGTCCAGCCTTGAAAGCGGTGGAATAACACTTGCTCATGAAGGCTTCGACATCGTGGAGATATTGGGCGACTCAGTTGAAATGCTCTCCTCTGCAGCCAAGGACAGAGGCGTAAGACTGATAGATGACGGCTATGAGAATATAAAGTACAGAAAGGTAATCGGAAGTCCCGTGCATGTACGCCAAGTCTTTACAAACATCATCTCCAATGCTGTGAAATATAATAAGATGGGTGGCTTTGTTGAGATAAAGACAAGTGTAATAGGTGAGAGTGAAGACAAGATCACCTATCGTTTCTCTATCTCTGACACAGGACTTGGAATGTCTGATGAGTTTATGAAGAAACTATTCGAGCCATTCAGCAGGGAAGATGATGAGAATATAATGAAGCGCCCAGGCTCCGGTCTTGGAATGAGCATTGTAAAAGAGCTTGTCACACTTATGGGTGGAAATATAAGTGTCATAAGTGAGAAGAATGTAGGCTCTGTCTTCACTGTTGATATTCCTTTCGAGATCGATAGGGAAATCGAGAAGAAGCAAGATGAAGACAGTATCCCTCAGTCCTTTGAAGGTAAGAGAGTTCTCTTGGTTGAAGACAATGACCTCAATCAGGAAATCGCCATCTATATGCTGGAAGACAAGGGCTTTGAAGTCGATACAGCTTCCAATGGAAAGGAAGCTGTGGGAAAGTTCCTTTCCTCTTCACTCTTCTACTATGACGTTATTCTCATGGATATCATGATGCCTGTGATGAACGGCTTGGATGCCACAAAGACAATCAGAAATACAGGACGCTCAGACGCATCCGTTCCTATCATCGCCATGACTGCAAATGCCTATGAAGAGGATAAGAAAGAGTGTATCAGGGCAGGCATGAACGAGCATATTGCAAAGCCATTGGAAGAAAGGGAAATCATGGTGGCTATATCAAAGTACGTCCATTAAGGGATGCAATAATATTTAGGTTTTAATAAAACATTTGTTTATCTGGTATAAGGATAGACAAATGTTTTTTTTGATGTTGATTTTTATACTTTGATGCTGATAAGTTCACAAGAAAAACATCCGAAAATAGTAAAATCGTATTGAAAATTGCTTATCTGTTGCTTAGATTTACATTCTGAGGGAAAAATGAAAGAAAAAGAGTGCACAATGGATTGTGATTATGGCTTTGAAACACCTCTCTTTACAGAAGAGATGAAGAAAAACTACACCATCATCACTCCCGACATTTTCCCCCTCCACCTGGAATTGGTTGTGAGGGTTTTTCGTAGATACGGTTATAACGTGGAGATTCTCCGTACTAGGGGAAAGGCCATCATAGATAAGGGACTGGAACATGTCCATAATGATATGTGCTATCCTGCTGTTTGTGTCATCGGGCAGTTTATCGACGCACTCACAAGCGGGGCCTATGATCCCCATAAGACAGCTTTGGTCCTATTCCAGACAGGTGGAGGATGCAGGGCCTCCAATTATATTTGGGTGTTGAGAAAAGCTTTGGAGGAGATGGGTATGGGCTATGTCCCGGTACTCTCCTTGAGCCTTAATCAGATGGAGCAGCACCCTGGCTTCAAACTGTTGCCCTCCTTATTGTTCAAGGGCCTTATGTCTCTTGTCTATGGAGACATGCTTACCCTCTTGAAGAATCAGACAAAGCCCTATGAAAAGAATAAAGGTGAGACAGATAAGCTTACATCAGAGTGGATTGAGACACTGGTAGATGGACTAATGAAGGGAAAACTCCTTATAGGCCCATCCTTCAGACGAACCTTGGACAAAATCGCCTCATCTTATGCCCAGATAGAAAGAACAAATGAAAAGAAGATAAGAGTCGGAATAGTGGGGGAGATATATGTAAAGTATTCTCCTCTTGGAAACAACGGCTTGGAGGATTTTCTTGAGAAAGAGGGATGCGAGTATATGGTTCCTGGAGTCCTTCCATTCTTCTTTTATATGTTTGATAACAGAATAAATGCAAAGAATCTCTATGGTGAGAAAAAGGGTGTCTCTGTTTCATACCTGGGAATGAAGTTTGCAAGACACATTGAGAAGGTAATGGATAGTGTCTTGGATGATTATCCTGTATTCAAAAAGCCTTCGACATTCTCCCATGAGAAGGAACTGGTTGACCCCATTCTCAATAGGGGCGTCGTAATGGGAGAAGGATGGCTGTTACCGGCAGAGGTTGCGGAGCTTATTGAGCTTGGATACAACAACGTAATATGCGTACAGCCCTTCGGATGCCTTCCTAACCACATAGTTGGAAAGGGAACCATAAGAGTGTTGAGGGAGAAGTATAAGGACGCAAACATTTTCCCTATCGACTATGACTCTTCTGCCTCCACTGTAAACCAGGAGAACAGAATAAAACTTATGCTTTCTATGGCAAGAGAAAAGGATAACTTATGAAAAGACTAGGAATTGATATCGGCTCCACCACAATAAAGTGTACTGTATTGGATGAAGACGGCTTGATACTCTGGTCTACATATGAGCGTCATCAATCTAAGATAAACCTTAAGCTGTCTGGTCTTCTCTCCCGTGTCAGAAGTCAGTTTCCGGAAGATGAGGAGATGATCACAGCCTTCTCTGGCTCTGCAGGTATGGGGGTGGCCGAGGCATTGAATGTGCCTTTTGTCCAGGAGGTCTATGCAACAAGACTTGCAGTTGATGAAAGGGAGAAAGGCACTGATGTAGTAATTGAGCTTGGAGGAGAGGACGCCAAGATTCTCTTTCTCACAGGAGCCATTGAAGTAAGAATGAATGGAAGCTGCGCTGGTGGAACAGGAGCTTTCATTGACCAGATGGCACAGCTAATGGGTGTGACTCCAAATGTCATGAACGATATGGCTCATGACAGTA
>JALFYG010000180.1 GCA_022784805.1 Spirochaetales bacterium | reverse complement strand
TATCTTTCATCAGATAATATTGGGTTAGACCTCTTTCCATTGTTAAGCGCACTCTTTTTTGATTCCATATTCGGCGCCGGAGGACTTTTTACTATGAAAGCCGTGGTATTGGCAAAAGCCTATAATCCAACAGTTTTCGAGGACCGCATTTATAGCGAGTGGAAAGAGAAGGGGGAATTTGCTCCCAAGAGTGGTGAAGGACATTTTACAGTTGTAATGCCACCACCAAACGTCACTGGTGTCCTCCATATGGGTCATGCTTTAAATAACAGCCTGCAGGATATTATCATCAGATATAAGAGAATGACAGGTGTTCCTACTCTTTGGGTTCCTGGAACAGACCATGCTGGTATCGCAACACAGAACGTTGTTGAGAGACAGCTTGCAAAGGAAGGTTTGAGACGTCAGGATCTTGGAAGAGAGAAGTTCTTGGAACGTACATGGGCCGTTAAGGACAAGCACCACAACATCATTAAGAGCCAGTTGGAAAAGATGGGATGCTCTTGTGACTGGGACCATGAGAGATTCACAATGGACGAAGGTCTTTCAAAGGCTGTCAGGGAAGCATTTGTAACTCTCTATGAAAGAGGACTGATTTATAAAGGCAAGTATCTTGTAAACTACTGTCCAAAGTGTGGAACAGCACTGGCTGACGACGAAGTAGAGTATGAGAATGTTCCTGGTAAGCTCTATGACGTCAGATACCCATACGCTGATGGCTCCGGCTGGATCACAGTCGCTACAACCAGGCCTGAAACAATGTTTGGAGACGTAGCTGTCGCAGTCAACCCGGAAGACGAGAGATACAAAGATATCATCGGAAAGAAATTGAGACTTCCTCTCACAGATAGGGAGATTCCTATCATTGCTGACTCTTTTGTCGAACTTGGTTTCGGAACAGGTATGGTAAAGATCACACCTGCCCATGACCCAAATGACTGGGAGTGTGGAAAGAGGCACAATCTTGAAGCTATCAACGTCTTGAATCCTGATGGCACTATGAACGAGAACTGCCCTGAAAAATATAGGGGTGTTCCAGCTCAGGAAGCAAGAAAGATGGTTGCAGAAGAGCTTAAGGAGAAGGGATATCTTGTAAGCGAAAAAGATTACAACCATGAAGTCGGTCATTGTTATAGATGTCACACTATCGTTGAACCATACCTCTCAGAGCAGTGGTTTGTTAAGATGCGCGGCATGGCAGACAAGGCAATCGATGCATGGAAGAAGGGTGACATCCAGTTCTATCCAAAGAGATGGGAGAATACATATATCCATTGGATGGAAACTATCAAAGACTGGTGTATTTCCCGTCAGCTTTGGTGGGGACACAGAATCCCAGTATGGTATTGCGAAGATTGTGGTGAGATGATTGTATCAAGAGAAGATGCAACAGAGTGTCCAAAGTGTCATAGCCATAACCTTAAGCAGGATACAGATGTCCTTGATACTTGGTTCTCTTCATGGCTTTGGCCATTCTCAACTCTTGGCTGGCCAGAAAAGACTCCGGACTTCGAGAAGTTCTTCCAGACAAATACTCTTGTCTCCGCTTATGACATCATCTTCTTCTGGATCAGCAGAATGATCATGGCAAGTGAAGAGTTCCTTGGAAAGGCTCCTTTCAAAGATATCGTCATCACAGGTCTTGTTAGAGATACCCAGGGAAGAAAGATGTCCAAGTCTCTTGGAAACGGAATCGACCCACTGGATGTAATCGACGAATATGGCGCAGATGCCATGAAGTTCACTCTCTGCTTCCTTGCCGCCCAGGGACAGGATGTCCAGATTGATATGAACTCATTCAAGCTTGGTTCCAGATTTGCAAACAAGATTTGGAACGCAACTAGATTCTTGTTGATGAATCTTGAAGGAAGAAATCTTGTTGAGATCGACAAGTCCAAGCTTACAACTCTCGACAAGTGGATCTATTCACGTCTCAATGAAGCTGCTCTTTCCATTAAGAACGCTATGGATGAGTACCACTTCAACGATGCAGCTCAGACAGTCTATTCCTTCTTCTGGAATGATTTCTGTGACTGGTATATTGAAGCCAGCAAGGAAAAGCTTCTCCATGGTACAGACGAAGAGAAGGATCTTCAGGTATCTATCCTCATGGATATCCTTGAGTCTTCAATGCGCTTGATGCATCCATTCCTTTCCTTCCTTACAGAGGAAATCTATCAGAAGCTTCCTAACCACAACGGAGACGTTATTGTCGCCAAGTATCCTGAGTATGATGAAAAAGAAAAGGATAAGAATGCTGAAGCATCTATGGACAGCCTCCAGGAAGTTGTAAGGGTAGTGAGAGCCGTAAGAAGCAGCCTTGGAATCGGACCAGAGAAGAAACTGAAGGTTGTCGTAAGACCAGACATGGCTAATCAGTATACTCAGTTCTATAAAGACGAAGTAAAGATTATGACATCATTCATGGGAGCTTCTTCCGTCATTATCGATACAGAGAATAGTGAAGACACTTCAAAGGCATTCCCTTGCCATGGATCTGGCTTCGAAGCATTCGTATTTGTCAGGGATGCCATCGATGTAGAAGGCGAGATCAAGAGACTTGAAGGCGAGATCAAGAAAGCTGAAGCTAACTTGGCTCAGAGCTTAAAGAAACTTGAGAACGAGAACTTCATCGCTCACGCTAAGCCAGAAGCCATCGAGAAAGAAAAGGGCAAGAAGGCTGAGTTTGAAGAGAAGATTGCAAAGTCCACTGAGCATATAGCTCTTCTCAAGACCCTCTGATAAACAAACAAGACCCCGGGAAACCGGGGTCTTAACAAAGCTTAAAGAAGACTTATCACTCCTTATCCATTTCTTCTTTGGCTTGTGTTATCTCTGCTCTTCTGGTTTTTGCAAGTTTTGCAATTTCTGCCAGAGCCTTTCTTGCTCTTGTTGCTGAAGACTTGACGCCCTTTTCAACAAACTTGTTGTTTTCTGTAACATAGATTTCCATCTGGGCTACAATCTCATCGTGTGTAGACATTGACTTCTCCTATTTCTTTATAGATGAAGAAATAATAACATAAAATGGTGAGAGTGCAAGAAAGAATGAAACATTTACCCCCTATTGGTCTGTTTTATACCTTTCTTCCCTTCCAATCGAAGCCTTTTCCTGTGATTTTTCTATATATACCATGAACATACATGGCACAGATTGCTGTTACAGATAATGAACCGGAAATGCTTACTGTCTTCCAGAATCCTGTCTCTCTTGCTCCCAGTGTCCAGGAAGAGAAGGTAAGGAGCCATCCAAGAAGGGCAAGGAACAGAAGGTTGTTCTCTCCTTTCATGAGATAGAGCGGGGTAAAGAGAGGTGTCCAGGAAATAAGCATCAAGAGTGTTACGGCAATAAGTAGGAGAGTCACCATCAATACGTTGATAGGAAACAGGTCTGTGAGGCTTCTCTCGATTCCTCTGAATGCGCTCTTTCTATCGCTGTACATCTTACATGAGACTTCTTCTGAGAGATTTCTGAAACCATAAATCTTTTTGTGCCTCATAAAGTGCTTGATTATTCCAATGTCGTCGCAGACTGACTGAGGCATGGCTCCATAGCCACCGACCTCCATGTAGCTTTCCTTATTCATCATCACGTATTGACCGATACCGATGGCGAAGGGGGTGAACTGGATAGGGTTAAGGAAGAAGTGAGGAAGAACTACGTTTGAGAAGATCATTGCAGCTGTGACCACGCCCCCTCCATATGTAGTCACTCCTTGGTATGGAAAACCTGAGAGAATATCCAAGTTTCCTTCCTCCATATACTTTACTCCAATTGAGATTGAAGAAGGAGAGTGGACAGTGTCTGCATCAGTGCAGAGAAGAATGTCTCCCTCTGCATAAGGGATAAGGTTTAAGAGGGCATTAATCTTTCCGTAGGGAGAAAGTCTCTTGTTTCCGTCATTTTTAAAGCCCCTTATTTTGTCACTCTTCTCCATGTAGCTTTGGATAATACTCCAGGTGGAGTCTGTGGACTGGTCGTCGATTACCACAACTTCATAGTTGGAATAATCTTGGTTCAAAAGGGAATCCAAGAGGCGAGGAAGGTGTTCCTCTTCATTTCTTGCCGGGATTACGACAGATACTTTCTTATTTCCATTTGTTGTTGTTTTCTTTGCTTTTTTGTGGTGGGCGCGAAAGAAGATTACGTTACAAATAGTGCAAATAACACACCAGAGACCGAAAACAAGGGAAATAAACGATAGAATAGTAAGAAAGAGGTTCATTAAAGTTTTTTCTCCAGATTCATCTCTAACTCCACTAAAGGAGGTTCTCCATAATATATATCAAACGCCAAAGACAGGTATTGGTTACTTTCTCTATAGTCTTTTCTATTGTAGTGGGCGGTAGCCAAGGCTCCATAAAGAGAATAGAGGGTGGAGACAGAGAGCTTATCGCTTTCTTCCAAAAGAGGCTCCAGTCCCTTGATGGCATTCTTGTTGGAGCCCCCTGCAATCTGAGGAGTATAGATTAGTCTCCATCCATTGGTCACCACAAAGTATGCTTCCTCCGGGTACTTCTTTACAGCTTTCTTTGTTAGGTTTGAATTCTCCAAGCCCGTGGAAAGATAGTCTTTCTTTATATATGTTTTGGCTGAAGTATAATCAATCTGGGCAATGAGGTAGAGAACATTATTATCAGTATCCATGGAATCCAAATAGCTCTTCTCTTTTTCCAAATGAGCCGTCGCTTCATCCTTGAAGCCATTGTCAACCAAGTATCTGGAATAAAGATAT
>JALFYG010000032.1 GCA_022784805.1 Spirochaetales bacterium | reverse complement strand
CAAAGCCGGCGGAAATGGAGGCGATGGTCCTGGAAAGACGGGAGTATATGAAAATACTTGTCTCCGTGGTCCTCTCCCCCTTTAACAAAGATGAAATAAGTGAGATTGGGTTTATACCGACAGAACCCAATAGCAGGGAGAGAACCATTGAGAGAAACAAAACAATAATTGTGATGAACAAAAGGGAAAGATTATTCCTTCTCATCAAGAAGTATCTCCTGAAGCTTTCTATATGCTTCGCCCCATCTATGGTTAGGCTTTAGGTTATAAAGCTCTTTCTCCATGTAATAGACTCTGCCTTCCTTTACCGCATCAAGTTCATTCCATAACGGATGGTCAGCAAAATATGTCTCAACAAACTTTCTCATTCCCTCCATATCATCGCCACGCTGTGTTATGAAGATATAGTCAGGATTCTCCTGAAGGATGTACTCGATGCTTAAATTCTCCAATAGTAATGATTCAGAGTCTGCAATATTTACGCATCCCAAATCCCTCAGCATACATCCCATGACGCTGGATGAGCTGTTCTTGGCCTTCAGATATTGTGTGGAAGCCAGGAGACACAATACTTTCGGAGAGTCTGTCCTATTCTTTGAGAGGATCTCGTCCACTTCACTCCTAACTGAGCTTCCATACTTTTCATATAAGTCTTTTCTTCCTGTAATATCTGTTACGATTTCAAAGAGCCTGAGGTAGTCATTAAAATCAAAGACTTCAAAGTACGCTACAGGAATTCCCATCTTATCCAGGGTTTCACACCAGGAAACATCTTGTCTGATGTTTGGGGAAGCCAAGACAAAGTCTGGATTACTTGCAATAAGCTTTTCCATACTCAAGGTATTGATCTTACCCAAGTTTACGCAGTCTTCATCCAGCTCTATATCCAAATCATTCCATGCGTCGTCTGGGGAGGCTACGACTTTTCCTCCGCCAAGTGTCCACACCTGGGCAAAGCTCCCGATAAGGACTGCGGTCCTGTCAGCCTTCTCAACTGTCACTTCCCTACCCAAATCATCGGTAAAAACAATGCCCTCCTTCTTTTCTTCTTTTTTTGAACAAGAAGTAAAAAGGAGAAGCACGCATAGTAATGCAATAAATACTTTCTTAAACATAAACACCTCTAAATCTGCCACTTCCCGATTAGTCATTTCAATGCCCTTTCCCATCATTTTGGTATGGCAGATTTCTCTCAGGTGTTGTTTGTCAACAGGTTGCCCCGCCAGTTACATTCTTCTCAAGAACAGCCTTTTTGTCAAAGGAAGAGTTGAGAAGCTTATCATTTACATAATCAAAGCCAAGTCTTTCAACTGTGTCAGCAAATCTTTCTCCTGTGATTCCTTCATCTCTGAAGAGAAGAATTGCCTTCTCCACTACGTCGATGACCTCTTCTTCGGAAAGAAGGATACGTGTCAGAGGAAGACCATGGGCAATCTTCTTACCCCATCTGCCACCGATAAAGACCTTGAAGCCAGGGATGTACTCTTCTGTTACTCCAAATGGACACTTTCCTCTACATCTGGAACAGTTGTTACACTCATTTGGATCTACATAGAGCTTACCATCCTCAACCTTTGCAATCTTAATTGGGCATCCCTTCTCAACCTGACAGACCTTACATCCCTTACACTTTGAGTAATCGAAGACAGGAACATTCTGTCCCACAATTCCCAAGTCGTTGAGATTTGGTTTGACACAGTTATTCGGGCATCCTCCCACAGCAATCTTAAACTTGTGAGGAAGAACTACATCATGGTAACCCACATAGAAGAGCTCATGAAGCTTCTCAGAGAGACCGAAGGTATCACAAAGACCATACTGACATGTTGTTCCCTTACAAGAGACAACAGGTCTTACCTTGCTTCCTGTTCCACCTGTTGTGAGGCCATGTTCGTTGACAAACTCCATAAGTGGCTGGAGGTTCTCATACTTGACTCCCTGGATTTCAAGAGTGAGACGAGTAGTCATAGTAACTTCTCCTGAGCCATATTTCTCAGCAGCCTCAGCAATGGTCTTCTGCTCTTCAGCGGAGATCTTACCATTACGTGTTATGATTCTTACGTTAAAGACATCCGGATATCTCTTATCCTGAAGACAGCCCAGCCCCTTTACTCTCTTTACCTCTTCCGGTGGGATGGCACCCTCGAACTTAACCTTGACATCGTTGAGGTTTACGCCGCCTTCAAGGCTCTTGGTGTTGGTGAAGCCCATAGCCTTCATTCTGTTCTGTACCAGGTAAGACTTTCTTCCCCTAGCACAAACCAAGAGGAGTTTTGCATCCTTTGGAGTGTTCTTGAAGACTTCTTCAAGGTTATCGAAGGAAGCAAACTTTGCTCCAGGAATAGTCGGTGTATTGTTTACGTCAACAACTGTGTATCCCTTTGCCTTTCCAGTCATGTATTCATAAGGAGTAAAGCTATCCAAGACACCATTGATCTTATTCTCCAAGACATAGGACGCAACTTGAAGTGGGTTGAGAGCTGTGGAGAATGGAGGAGCGTAAGAGAAGTCTGCGCTGTCGAAGTCTGTGAGCTTTGCGCCCATGATGAGGCCAACGACTACAGAGTCGACGATCTTATCGACGTTACCCTTTCCTGCTACCTGTACACCCAAGAGTTTCATATCCTTCTTGTCTGCAACAAGTTTGATGACAAAGTTGCCTGATCCTGGATAGTAGCCTGGCTTATCGTCGACAACGATGGAGACACATTCAGCGTCATAGCCTTCTTTTCCGGCTGCATCCATTGTAAGACCAGTGCGTCCCATGTTAAGGGAAGAAGTTGCTCTTATGACAGCTGTTCCAAGGCATCCCTTGTAGGAAGCATCCTCTCCGCTCATAGCCTTTGCAAGGATCCTTCCTGTGATGTTGGCTGTGCTTCCCATTGCAGAATACTGTCTCTTTCCAGTGACCATATTCTTTACAAGGGCACAGTCCCCGGCTGCATAGATGGAATCAAGGTTAGTTCTCATCTTGTCGTCTACGACAATTGCACCCTTCTCCATCTCAAGGCCAAGTTCTGAGACAAAAGCAGTATTTGGCTTTACACCGAGAGCAAGAACAACCATTTCTCCTGCGATGTTTCCTACACTTGTCTTGATGCCTTCAGCTTTTACTCCGCCATAGATGGCTTCAAGCTTTGCACCAAGCATAATCTTTACGCCTGTCTTCTGTATCTCTTTCTTTGCATACTGAGCCATGTCTGGGTCAAAGAGACCAGGAAGAATCTGAGAGGCCATATCCACGACTGTTACGTCAACGCCCTTTGCCTTCAAGTTCTCAGCTACTTCTAGTCCAATGAAGCTTGCTCCGACAACGACAGCTTTATGAACTCCGTTATCATCCACATAAGCTCTCATGCCTACTGCGTCGTCTACACTTCTGAGAGTAAAGACACCTTCCTTCTCTACGCCTTCCACTGGAGGCTTGATAGGAGAAGCACCTGTGGCTATCACAAGGTTATCATAAGAGACAGTCTCTCCATTCTTGAAAGAAACAGTCTTCTTATCCTTATCCACAGAAACAGCTTCCATTTCTGTCTTTACTTCCACTCCGGTAAGACTTGAATATTTCTTTGGAGTATTAACAACTAGACTCTCCCTACTCTCGATTGCCCCACCGATATAATAAGGGAGGCCACAACCTGCGTAGGATATCTCCTTTTCTTTTGTGTAAATGATGACTTCATTATTTCTATCTTCGCGTTTTAGTTTGGCTGCGACTTTGGTTCCTGCAGCAACTCCGCCTAATACTACTACCTTCATAAGTCCTCCACTTTAAGCATAATGTCCAAACAGAAATTTGAATAGAATAAATGACTGATCATTCATGGAAATTGTAACAAAACAAAAAAGCAATGAATCTGAATTGTGTTCCATTACCATTGCTTTTTTATTATAAGTCTTGAATTGCACCGTGTGGTTGAAAACCTTCGATTCTGAGCGTAAAACGCAGTTTTAGTCTCGATATCGCAGGATTTTCGGATTTTCAAAAAACAAATCCAGCAAAATATTCACCTTTTCCAGGGTGTCCTGATCCGGGTTTGATGCA
>JALFYG010000017.1 GCA_022784805.1 Spirochaetales bacterium | reverse complement strand
GCAGAATGGAAGAACAATTGCCAACTGGTCTCTTGTCACCAATGCTGACTTCACTATTAAGATAAAGGCGGATAACTTAAAAAGTGCGAATAACACTGGAACTGAAGGTGTCTATTGCTATTTGCCTTATATACTTAAGTTTACATATAACTTTGGATACTTTGATTCTAATGGTAATTCCCTCAGTAAGTCAGGTGAGTTCACCATTGATAACGAGAGTGGTATTGTTAAATATACAGATCCAAGCACTGGATCTTCTGTAGAGAAAGGTTTGTCTGCAGATGGTTATTTGAGTTTTCAATTCCTTCCATCTGGAATAGCTTTCTATGGTTTAAGTGGAAGCGTGGATGGTGATATCTATTTCATGTTTACAGAATCTTCTTCTGATACGATTAAGAATCATGGGGATACTGTACCTGTGGGAGACTATTCCGCAGATGTAACAATTCTTTTGGAGTCGGTATGAAGAGAATAGTCATTGCATTATTAGTATTATCATTATCAATCATTTCTCTTTCTGCTATGGATTCAGCAGGTTCCACTTTTAGTGGCTTTGCTGGTATTCCTGTAGGCTCCAAGAATTATCAAGGTGGTAGTTGGAGTGGCTCAGGAGAAACTGACCCTGAACATAGCTCTGATGCAGAAATGATTGCTTTGATTTCGTTTTGGAATATAGACTCTGCCTCTAGAAGTAAGCCATTTACTATTTCTATCAGCTGTCCGAACGGAATGTATATGACAAGTATTTCAAACCCGACTTTTAAAAGACCTTTTGAGATTGAGTTTAACCCTTCATATTCTGATGGTGGTACAGTTCGTGGAACGGGATTTAAGCTAAGCAATGACAATCCTGTCTATCAATTCACTATGACTCAAAACTGTAATAATATGTGGTTTGATGTTGTAGTTTGCCTTCCAGTAAAAGATCTTGGTGGCGGTAACTACGGAATGGATTATGAAAGTGATCGTTTGACCGTAGTAGAAAACGGAAGAGATGTTGTTTATCCACTTGTTGAAGCCGATGACTACACTGCTTTAGTAACCATAAAAATTGAACATGATGATTTGGCTCAGCCGCTAGAACTTTTAATACCATTTTCCGGTTACTACAAACATGATACTACTGCAACCAATCATAAGAATAACTCAACATATTTTGTAGCAATGGATGTCCAAACATATCCTGAAGCAAAGAATATAGATCTTGGGGTTTCAAATAGAGGTAAATGGATTTCAGTGGGGTATCTCTCTTTCCTGATTAATGGACAAAGCTTAGGAGGTAATCCACCAAATAAAGCTGCAATTTTCCTTTCTTCTTCACCTGTTGCTACAGTTGCAGGAGAAGAGTTTACCTTGAAGAAAGATGACCTGACTTACACCGATGTTTTGACAACTACAAATAGTATCAAATTTGAGGTTCAGCTTATTGGTGATGATGGCTCAATAAATGCTTTTGATGGAACTGATTCCTTTGATACTTCAAAGACGACGATATCAGCTCTTCCTGAGAATTTCGTTAGATTGTTAGATGATTCATCGGTGAATCATACAGTGTTTAGAGATCCTGGTCACAATTCAAAGAATATGTATAACCGCTCATATAACGGCACTATGCAAGTGAAAATAGAGCAATCAGATGTTACTTTGGCAGCTGGCAAATATGAAGGCGACATTTATGTCCATGTTCTTGTGGAGAAATGAAATGAAAAGAAAGATTTTGTTTATATTGCTTTTAGTCTTTATGGTTCCTCTTTTATTTGCTGAGAATATGGAGAAGCCTATGGTCATTAGGACTCGTATTCCAGAAGACTATGCCATTTCCTTTCCATCTGATGTCATGAGAATGGATCACTTGGTATTTCAGTTGGAGCTTGAAACAGGAACAGATACGTTGATAGAAAACAATGGAATATACTCGCTTTCATTCCTTGAAAGCGGAGTCGATTCCCTTGAACTCTCTCTTCTTTATTACGGCAACCAAAGTGAAGAATACTCAGCAATAATCCGTGTTGACGCCGGAGATGGCTGGGTTGCAAGAATGGGAAATCAATCTATTCCGATGAATGTTATCTTTAACAGTCAGGAATATAACGTAGACGGTATAACAGTAAGAGAGGTCGGACAAGGAATATTGGAAATGAATGTCCTTCCTCAAGGACCAAGAAATGGTGTTGAGTTTGCTTCTCTTCTCTTTGAATGGTCTGTTGGCAGAGATGCTTGGGCTGGAGAATATGAGGCTATTGTAAATATATCTTTGGAGGCAATTTAGAGATGAATATCTATAAGAGATGGATGATGATTATATGTTTCCTCTCTTTATCCTTCCTTTCGAAGGACATGATGCTCTATTCCCAAAAAATTTCCGATAACAGTGTCCAGGTTGCACTGGACCTCGAGGATGAAATCAATGCTCGTTATTCCTTTGGTTTCTCATCCAATGAAATAAAGAGCCTTGATGATGAAGTGGAGGATATCACTTCAAGAGGAGTGGAGCTCTCTGTTTCGGAAGATAAAAAAGAAGTGACTCTTGGAGATCAGAAGGTCTACATCTGGTGGAAGGTTCTTTCTTCCAAACCATTTGTGATGAAGATATCTATCTCATCATTAAAGAGAATTGAACCAGTTATAAGTGGAGGAGTAGGGGAGTTCCCTGTTTCTATCAGTTATATTAGCAAAGACGGAAGTGAGAAGACTATAACTTCTGAAACCGTCTTTGAAGAAGGTGTCGTCTATGAAAGGACAGACACCACTGTCTATGGAGATTGTGATTCCATCCCCTTAGATATATTTGCAAAGGGAATCGAGGATGTCGTACCTGGCGACTATTCAGGTACAGTTAAATTGAATCTTTTTATAGGAGAGTAGGAATTATGAAAAGATTTATCGCAGTTCTTCTTGCCATGGGAGTAATCATGACGGCGTTTGCGGATGTTACCATCTCTCAAATTGCAATTACAGATTCAGATAAAACTGCATCAAGTACAACGATTTCACTTACTTTAAGTGGAAACTATGGAAAGGTATGGTTTTCTAAAGGGTATGGTGCATCTGCTATATCAAACTATGATTTGACAATGCTGACTCCAAATGAACTAGTTCCAAGTTTAAATGGCAACGAGGGAACTTCAACAAGTCCTAAGGTATACGCAAAGTCAACTGATGATACCAGCAATGGTTTATATCTAAATTGGAATATTGTTTCCGCAGTACCTGTTGCGGTTTCTTTGAAAATAGAAGCTCCGATGGTTAGAAACATAGCAACTCCAACTACTGATGATAAAATAGGCTGGAGTGTAACGAGTGGAACTCAAACGCTTAGTGTAACAGATAATGGAACTGTTTCAAACGGAACTGCAATCGTGCATATAAAAAATGCAGAAAAATACGGAGAAACTTCTTCTCAGATGGTTGAAGTAGAAACTGATAATGTCTGGGGGAAAAATAATGGTTCCTATGCTGCAACTTTAACAGCATTAATTAAAACTAATTCGTAATAAGAGGACGAAAATATGAAAAAATTCATTTGTATTTTTACTATTTTGATAATAGCGTTTGGTGTTTATGCCACTTCCAAAGGAGCATATATTTATTTATCTGCTCCTGATAATACTGTGAAAATTGGTTTTGCTGACAGTGTTGCAAATGCTACTGCAGGTGTTTCTACTTCAAGTATTAATCTAGGAAAATTTGCATTAACCGATGATTTAGAGCTTGCAGCGACAGATTATTCTGGTAAAGTTTTTATCTTCTATAAGGGAGTTGTTAATTCTTCTTCAAATTATAGTCTAACACTTACCATAAATCGTCCTTTCCAATACTGGGATGACTCTGCTTATCAAGATTATTTTATTGGGTATAGTGCAATCGTCAAAGATCCATCATCTGATAACGGCGGATCACAATCACTGTGGGATGGATCAAATGCATCGAATATTACGACAGGGATAACAATTGCTTCTTCTACTGATACTCCACAACAATTAGAAACACAATTACGTAAATCGGGTGTAACAAATTTTGTTGCGAAGGGTATTGCACAGATTAAAATTTCAATCCCAAAAACAGATATAAGTACTTTAAGGTACGGTAACTATAGAACTGAAATGACATTAACGCTGACAACAACATGATAAAACGAATAGTTTGGATTCTGTTATTTGTATCTATCCTTAACTGTGCTTTTGCATTAAATAAATCAGTTGAGGCTTCTGTACTACTCCCCATTCCTGATAACAGTGTGGAGATAGGGTTTTCTGACTCTATCTCCAACGCTGTATCAGGATCGAGTCAGAGCTCTTTCAATATGAAGAAGCCTTCTCTTGATGAATCATTTAACTTATCTTCTGAAGATAATGGAAACATATATCTTTACTATAGAGGAATATATGATGCATCAAGCATTTCATTGAAGGTGGATATAGTAAGGCCTTTTACATTGTATGATGGGACAAATTATTCAGAAGATCCTAATGATACAATGCATTTTAATTTAAAGGTTATCTGCGACACTGGATGTAGCTGGGATGGGAGTAATAAAACTAATCTAGAAGTTGGTATTGAGTTGAACTCCAGTAGTGCTGCATCAAAGGTTATTGAAACTGTTCTTAGAGGATCAAGCGCAGAGTTGACCATGGTCAAAGGTATTGCAAGGGTTGTTGTTACGATTCCATCTACTGATATTTCAGATAAGAAATATGGCAATTATCAAGCAGAATTAAAGCTAACTCTTACTAGCAATTCCTGAGGAGGAAGAATGAAGAAATATATTTTATTCTCACTTGTTTTCATTTTATCTTTAGGATTGGCTTTTGCTTCAGAAAGTACCACGGGAAATGTGTCTCTTTCCGTTGCAATCGATAGCGTGGCAATAGGCTTTGTCAACAGTGTAAATGATGCTAAAAGTGCAACAGCTTCCACCACTAACACTTCTCATAGCGTTGCATTGACTCGAACAGGAAGTGAGTTCGATTATAACGGGAACATGAAGATTTGGTTCTACTGGAAAATAATGACAGGTGAAACAAACTTGAAATTATCCTTAACTGCAGATGGACCATTAATTCTGAAAGGGAAAGACATATCCACAGCTGCTGATTATCAGAAGATAGACTATAAAATTAATGTAGCAAAGTCTAATGAAATTACTTGGATGGGACAATCTGCAGATATAACCAGTACAATTACCGGAAGTAAATATGCAACAGATAAAATTGAAATATCTATTAAAGATTCAACAAAAACTCAGATTTATACACAGGGTATTTGCGAATTAAATCTGAGTCTTTTGGAGCAGATAAAAACAAAAGCATATGGTCAATATGGATGCAAACTTACGCTGACAGTAACCAATATTTAGGGTGTGAGAATGATGAAAAAATTGAAGGCAACAATTCTTATTTTCGTAGTTTTGTTCTTTGTTCCAGCATTATTAAGTGCTGTAATAAAGGTAGGGACTTCTACGCCTCTTAATCTGACAATTCCATCAGATAAGTATTTGTTTGGCTTTTCTTCTGATGATGCAGGTTCATTAGATATTTCTGGTTCAACTTTAAGCTTTTCTTATGATAGTCATGACATTTCTACTACTGGCTATAGTTACATTGGAAAAGTAAAGTTTTCTATTTATTGGAAAGTTGCTTCACGTCTAAATATCCGTTTGGTTCTTGATGATGTTGCTGAAGGTCTGAGTGATGGCAACTGCACCATGAAGTTTATTCAGGGTAAAGATGGTACTAGAAAGATTTTAACCTCAGGTTCAAACACCGTCGCAACTATTAACAGCGCTGATGGAATTGACTTTGGAGTTGCAAATTATTCTGCATTTATCTCAATGGAAGATGTGAAATATTCTTCTTCAAGTTTTACTGCATCACTAACTTTAAAGGTGGTAGTGATATGAGAAAAACGCTTGCTCTTTTCATTGTAGTTTTTATATCAGTACTTTTTCTTTATGCATCTCCATACTCCGGCAATGATATATCGGGAAACACATCTTTGACACTATCTTCAGATTTGACAACTATTTTTAAACAAGGTTCCACCGATGTAAAAAATAGTCTTGCAATAGGTTACACCTTAAACAAGCAAACTGTGACAGGAGAAACAATTACTCCAATAGACAATACTTATAAGTTAACTTTGACAGAGTCTTATATTGGGAGTAATGCTAAAGCTACTGGTTCCATTTACGCATTTTTTCGTGTTGCGTCATTAGATGCTTTTAAAGTGAGCCTGACGTGGAGCTCTTTGACGAATACTGCTGATTCTTCAAAGACTATCAACCTAAAGATAAATAATAAAACCTCTGGTTCTATTTTCTATACATTTAATCCAAGTAATGGAGTAATGGATGACTATAGATTGTTGTTGGAATTTGCAACAGAAGAATATCTTAACAGCGCCCATGTCGGAACTTATGAAACTACCATTACCATGTCAATTACATCAGGAGCATGAAGATGAAAAAGGTTATATTGATTTTATCGTTATTGTTAGTAATTTCTTCTGCTTTTGCTGGTACTGTTGGATATACCTCGTATAATGACACTAGTTATCCTGCCTCCAATGATGCACCATCTTTAACGGTAACACTTTCAAGTGATGGAAATACTTTGGGCCTTGGTTTCTCTTCCACTGATCCAAAATCAACTTCCGGTATCACAAATATCAGTGAAATGCCTTTGACAATCACTCCTACTTTGAATGCAGGGGGAGGAAATATCCAGCTTATTGGTTCTGGATTCTTCTATATATGGTGGCAGATACAAAAGCCTATAGAATCAGGTAGGACGGGATATTCTTTTTCAGTTAAAAAAAGCGGAAGCTTGATTAATGGAACTAAATCTGTTTCATATACGGCAACTATAAAGGATAGTTCAGATACATCAAAAGGAACAATAGGAGAGACCTTAACCCAACTTGATACGTACACTTCTTACAGCAAATCCTCTATATATCAAAATTCTTGGAAAGTAGAAGTAACTACTGGTGATGCAGCTGGGGTTCCATATGGTACTGTTTTGACTTCTACAATTACTCTGGAGGTTCTAGTCATATGAAAAGAATAGTTTTATTTATAATGGTTGCCTCGATTCTTATATTTAATCTTTTTTCTGCAAGAACTGTCTTGAACAGTTATGACTGGGAGTATACTGGTAGTGGTGCTGGTGTAGTTGATGGAAGCGGGGGAAAAGAGCGAGATTTTCTTATCTATTTCAATTTGGCCGATACAGACAGAAATGACTTATATTGCAAGATTGGTTTTTCTCAGATTCCTTTTATCAAAGGAAGTGATATCAAAGGATATGATGGAAATAATCTTCAGATGACTTGGAAGGATTGGGGTGCAAGTGAAACAGTAACTTTGACTGCATCAACGTATGCCTATTGGCATGTTGTGGTCGAAGGTGCTCATACATTAAGTTTGGAGCTGACACCATCTACAGGTGCATCAGTTGTCTGCAAATACAATCAATTCACTGATGAGACTAAAGGTGAATCTAAGACGTTAAATGCAACCGCTGAAACTAAAGATACTCTTGTTTCTTTTACAAAAATTGGTAGGCATTATGGAAGCACTCTTGTTGAAATTGAGGCAACTGTAAATACTTTTAATTTCACAGATGATGTCCTATGTACTATGACTTTGATTCTGGAGACATCAACATGAAGAGATTGTTTATAATAATATTAATGATATTTATATTGTCTTGTTCTTTTGCTGAGCAACCTCGAAATGTAGAGCAGTCCATTCGATTGAGTGTAACAACTACAAATACGGTGTATTTTGGAGTATCAACAAAAGAACAAACCAGTTCTATTTTCCCCACTGGTACAGTGATTCCTTATGAGAAAGGATTAGGTTTCAAATATAACGCAAAGACAATGAACTGGGAGACAGATAGTGTATACTTCTTCCTCATTTCCTTTGTGCAACAGAGAATAAAAATGACAATTACACCTCCAGGACCTCTGGTGGATAGTACAATGGCTTATTCTGTCGCTTGGAAAAACGAATCCTCTGGTATTTCAGGGCTTTCCAGTTCTTCGACTGCTGCAATTACATTAGTTGATGAAACCTCTTTGGAATCTGTAGGTTATCCAAGAGTCTATTCCTTTGAAATGAAACTTGTAATCGATGGTTCTTCAGATTTGAAAGCGAATTCGTATTCAGGGAATATAAAAGTAAAAGTGGAGACGACAACATGAGAAAACTATTCATATTTTTATTGACTGCTATAACTTATGTTTTTTCATTAGCTGCTTCTGTTACAGCTCCTTCTCCCGTTAATTTTAAATTAAAACTGGATGTAAATGGAGTTAATAACATATACTTTACCAGCGACGGAGTTGATGGTTCCCTTGCAAATAACAAATTTATTTTCCCGCTCTTGACTGGTAGCACAATTGATGGCGTTTATACTCTTGATACCACGATAGAAGGTTCGGTTTATTTTCATTGGGAGCTTGCAGATGACGATGGTGCAGTCATAACATTGAAGTTTGTTAAAGATGACTCCTTAATAACCGATACCCAGGATCGTATGCTTGATGAGACAGGAGGTGGTGTAGATATGAATTACTGGGTTACTGTAAAAGATAAAAACGGTAAAACAATCGGTTCAATCCAGCCTGATATCCTTTCTGATATTTCTCTTGATGCAAGAACAATCACTATATTCTCTAAGAAATCGGGTGTGACTGAAGTTGGTGGATATGTTTCACCTGCTGAGATAAAAATGACTATCAAGGCCCCGACTTGGTCTGATGGGAATACTACTTTTATTGATGCTCAGTATAGAGGATATATAGTAGCTAACCTGACTTATAACTGAGATTGCAAGTTGTACAATTCTCAATGATGGTCATACTCATGACAGATTTGATTTGCCAACTGGAGACGAGTAAGGCAAAATATATGTATGGCTAGTTTATTGATTAAAAATGGTCTTGTTGTTGATACAGAATGGACCAGACACAGCGATATTTTGGTAGAAGGATCCCGCATTAAGAGAATTGCGAGAAATATCAACACGGAAGATTGTCCTGAAGATACACACATTGTAGATGCATCAGGACTATGTGTTCTTCCTGGCATCATCGATGCCCATACTCATTATCATCTTGTCAGCAGAGGAACTGTCACTGCAGATTCCTTCCTTGAAGGAAGCAAGCTTGCGTCCTTTGGTGGAGTCACCACAGTCGTAGACTTTGCTGATGACAACAAAGTTTCTCTTCTTACAAGCACAAAAGACAGACAAAAAGAGATGAGGGAAATGAGCATAGATTACTCTCTCCATCAGGGAGTTTATGCTTTCAGAGACTCTCTCAGAGCTGAACTTAATCAGATTAAGACAGCAGGTGTGGGTGCCATCAAGATCTTCACAACTTATAAGAATGTAGGATACCTAGTTGAAAAGAGAGATGAACTCAAAGAAATTTTCTCTATCTGTAAGGAACTGGGACTTCTGGTCTGCGTCCATGCCGAGGACGATAAGACTATCACAGATATCAGCGATAACTGGAAGGGTGGATATAAACCAAAAGACCACGCAGACCTGAGACCTGCTGAAGCTGAAGCCAAAGCTATCAAGTATGTAGGCGAGATAGCTGGTGAACTCGATATGCCTATCTATATCGTTCATCTCTCTTCAAAGCTTGGCCTCGAGGCTGTAAGAGACCTGAGAGAGAAGGGTGTCAAAGTCATCTGTGAGACTACTCCTCACTATCTCTTCTTGGATAGATCTAAGCTTGAGGGACCAGATGGACCGTTATATGTCATGACTCCTCCATTACGTACAAAAGAAGACAACGAAGCTCTTCAGGAAGCTTTGATTGATGGAGAAATTCAGGTTGTCGCTACAGATCACTGTGCGTTTACTCGTGAACAGAAACTTGAGAGTGATGACTGCAGAACAATTTACCCAGGAATACCTGGAACGGAGGAGCTATTACCTCTTGTTTATAACTTCGGTCACGTAAGTGGTCAGTTATCAATGGGACAGATAGTAAACCTTCTCTCCACAGGACCAGCCAAAGCATTTGGCCTCTATCCTAAGAAGGGAGTATTGCAGGAAGGATCCGATGCAGACATCGTACTCTTCGACCCATCTGAAATCTGGACTATTTCCAAAGACACAACCCATTCCCAGAGTATGTATACTCCATATGAGGGTATGACAGTAATGGGAAGGGTAAAGATGACATACCTCAGAGGTCGCCTCATTATGGGACACGATATTTATCTTGGCCTCGAAGGCGACGGACAATTTGTCAAATCAAAGAGATAAGATTTCATATCAACAAAGGACCTCGGCAGATGTCGGGGTTCTTTTGTTGTCAAAAGGGCAATAAACATGAAATCTTTATCTCTTCCATTTGGGAAAATGGGAGAAATGGATTATCTTTAAGATACAGTCCTGTCTCTTGATAAAAAAGAGAGTAACCATCAACATTCTATGAATGCATATAAGGAGAACACATGGCTAAAGCATTTCTTTTTGATATAGATGGCGTTTTGACAGATAGTGCAGATATCTCGAAAGAGCTTGTTAAGAGGTTTTTCGCCTTCAAAGGAAAGAGTGTAGGGTACGAAGACATCATTCCAAACCTTGGAATGGGAATGGATGCCCTCTGTCTTAAGACAGCTGAAAGAGTAGGTGTGGAGATAAACCTTGAAGAAGCCCTGTCTTTCTTTAAGGAAAACTACTCAACGCTTTTAAAAGAGAAGAAGGAGATACCTGGAGCCAGTAGCTTTATAAAAGACGCAAGAAAGAAAGGAATCCTAAGAGCCGTGGTTTCATCCGCTCCTTCTTGGAGAGTGGAAGAGAATCTCTCGTCTATTGGCCTCGCTTTAGATGACTTTGACCTTGTCCTGACAGAAAAGGACGTAAAGAGAAATAAGCCTTACCCAGACATCTACATCAAGGCCATGATAGAGCTTGGCGTGGAGAAAAAGGACACTGTCATCTTTGAAGACAGTATCTCTGGCATTAAAGGCGGAAAAGAGAGCGGCGCTATGGTTGTGGCCCTTACCACAACTCTTGGAAGAGAGAAGTCAAAGCTGAGCGGGGCTGATGCAGTTCTCGATTCCTTCCTTCTTTTCCCATCCTTCTCATCTTCTGATGACTTGGATTCGGCTTTGAGAGAACTCAGTGGAAAGGGAAGAAATGCCATTCGTTATGGCGCAAACTGGATAGAGAGCCTAGAGAGAAAGGCTCCTACAAAAGAAGTGATGAAGGAAGCCATCGACAAGGCTCTCAATGCTATGGAGCATGCATACTCTCCATACTCCAAATTCAACGTAGGAGCAGCTGTTCTTTCTGCAGGAAGCGGACGAATATACAGTGGATGCAATGTGGAGAATGCCTCCTATGGAGCAACAATATGTGCAGAGAGAAACGCTATCACCACGGCAATAACAAATGAAGGCGCAATTGGAATAGATTTGCTGGTTGTGGCCAGCAGATGTAATCCCCCTGCAATGCCTTGTGCTGTCTGCAGGCAGGTCATGAGTGAGTTTATCAGACCTGACACCCCGATAGTCCTGGTCAACACCATGGGAGTGATCGAGACATATAAGTTCTCTGAGCTTCTTCCTCATCCTTTCGATTTTGAGGCACTTTAATGAGAAAGAGTCTATTTTTCCTCATATTAATGTTCTCTTTAATTGTGGTGTCTTGCTCCACCACAAAACCTTTTACTGACATGGAAATGATTGAGAGTGATCTTAGTCTCTCTGAAAAGCTGGAGGTTTATGGAGGAAAGAAGGTTACTGTTGATGAGCCTGACTTATATTTTAACGGCTCTGTGTGGCTGGAAGATATGACAAAGATAGTGGATGAGGCGGAAGACTATATCCTCCTCTCTACGTTCCTTGGCTCATCCTGCCCGACATTGGAGCCTCTCTTTGATACCCTTGTAAATAAAGCTGAAGAAGGAGTCAGAGTCTACATAATCATAGACGGAACATCATCCTTGGATATGACGGAGTCCAAGTTTGTAATGACCAACCTCTCTTACCTGAGAGAGAAGGGCATCAATCTCCTTATTTATTCTCCGATATCATTTTCTCATCTAATTAATCCTGTTCAGATAATAATCAGGGACCATAGAAAGATGATGGTTGTGGACGGTAAGATTGCTGCCGTGGGAGGAATGAACATTAACTTCATCTCCATGGGTGCTGGTGACAACACCCAGCGCGACAGCATGTATGTGTTCTCTTCTCCATCCCTTTCATCCCTTCTTATAGATGAATTTGTCAAAATCTGGAACGAAGGATGCGTCGACTTCTTGGATGTATCATCATTCAAGAGGTATGAGTCTGAAGACGATGGGTATGATGCTTGGCTTTTTAATAGAAACGTATACTCTGGTGATGTTTCCATTGCAGGAATGTTCGCTACCCTTATCAGTGAAGCGAAAGAGTCTATATTCCTTTGCCCATACCTTCCGACAGTAGACGACAAAATGGCAGAGAGCCTAAAAAGAGCAAAAGAGCGGGGTGTTGATGTGGATATTTGGTGCTCCCAGGACAGCCGAGGATATGCTCAGGCAGGATCTTCTTGGGCTATAGCGGACTTAATTAAAGATACTGGTGCCACTTTCCATGAAGTTACATATGACGAGGAGGGTAATCCTCTTCCTATGTATCACATGAAGATGATGGTTGTGGACGATAGATATGTGGTGATCGGTTCAAGTAACTTCAATTACCGCTCAATGACCTTGTCCCATGAAATAGCCTTGGTTGTTGATGCCCCTGAATTTGCAGTGAAGGCCAAGGAAGCAGCCAAACTCAGTGCCGGAGAAGGCGTTATTTTAACAGAAGAAGAGGCTGAAAAGGCAAAGAAAGAGTATGGTAACCTCTTTGCTTATCTCTTCTCTTACTATGGAGGTTGATTTTGAAAAAGACTATTTGCCTATTGTTGGCTCTCTTTATTACCCTTTCCCTCTTTGCAGGAATCGGAGGAGGATACTCCATCTCTCCTGTGGGAGAGAAGTTCGGAGATGAAAACTTCGGAGGAGCCGCCATCAGCGGATATTTCTCTCCCACAGGACTGAAGAACATTGGAAAGATGGAGGGTGACATCCTGTTTTCCATGAAAAGCCCTGTCTTCAGAGGAGTAAATCTTACCATCTCGACTCCCATTTACCAGACAGTGGACCATCCCTTCAACTACGTCTTTTCCAACATAGTACTGTGGCAGCCAACAATAGGCCTTGGTATGGAGTATCGAATGGGAAATGAAGTGAGGGCTATGGTAGAGATCTCGCCCTTTGTATTCCAGGACGCAGCCTTTATGTATGAAATACTCTCCCCATATATATCCTTTGACTTCAATGGCAACTGGGGATGGGGCATAACAGTAATGAAGTTCAGTGCAAGCTTCGGGAGATTAAACTGATGAAAAAACGTGTTCTTATCATTCTTATATCAATTCTTCTTCTCCTGCCACTTTCTGCAAAGAATGATTACTTTGACCTTGCTTTTATGATTGGTCAGGGAAACTACACTTGGCCCGTGGAGGGAATCGGAGTCTCTTATGGCGTCGACATTGGTATAACAGACAAGATAGAGCTTGGCTTCTGGGGGATATCTGAGTTGATCCCTAATCCCTTCGAATCTACGCTTCTTGGAGCAGAAGTATCTTTTGCCCTGATGGGACAGAGAAATACTGGGAGTAAGGTTAGTGGCGTCAACATAAATATGCTTCTCTCCCTTGGAGGATTCTGGAAGACAAACGACAATGGAATGGGCGTCATGATAGGTGTCACTCCCTTAGCTGTCGGCTCTCCAGCCCTCACTCGTCGTGAGAGATGCCTCAGGACTAACGTCGGTTGGGACTTTGTGAACAAAAAAGTAATCGTTGCATTCTCTCCGATGGACGTAGACATCTATGTAAAAGGTACCTATAGGGACTGGATATAAAGCATTTTTTATCAATAAGATGGCTTATGGGAATATGCGGATATTTTCAAAGCTGGCATTTTCGGTTTAGAATTGAAATAGTGACATAAGTCAAAACACTTTTAGGAGATATATACATGAAGTATTCCACAGAAGTTGAAAACATGTGTACAGTCAAGTGCGGTGCTCAGCACGGCTGCGCTCCAATTCCAGAGGAAGGAAAGTGGGTCTATGCAAAAGAGATCAAAGACATTTCTGGTCTTACCCATGGAATCGGTTGGTGTGCACCACAGCAGGGAGCATGTAAGCTTACTCTCAACATTAAGAACGGCATCATCGAAGAAGCTCTCATCGAGACAATCGGATGCTCAGGTATGACACACTCAGCTGCAATGGCATCAGAAGCTATCGTCGGACGCACAGTCCTCGAAGCTATCAACACAGACCTCGTTTGTGACGCCATCAACACAGCAATGAGAGAACTCTTCCTGCAGATCTGTTACGGCAGAAGCCAGTCTGCATTCAGTGAAGACGGTCTCGTAGTTGGAGCTGGACTTGAAGACCTCGGAAAGGGAACTTGTTCTCAGGTCGGTACAGCTTATGCAACAAGAGCTAAGGGACCAAGATACCTTAACCTTGCTGAAGGTTACATCCTCCGCCAGGCATTGGACGAGAACGATGAAATCATCGGTTATGAGTATGTAAACATGGGAGTCTTCATGGAGAACGTGAAGAAGGGTGTAGATCCAAAAGAAGCTCTCGAGAAGGCAAAGAAGACTTACGGCAGATTTGCTGATGCTGTAAAGTACATCGACCCAAGAAAGGAGTGAGGAGGATACTATGGCTTTATTTGAAGGTTATGAAAGACGTATCGACAAGATCAACGGTGTCCTCAATGGATATGGCATCTCTTCCATCGAAGAAGCAAAGGCTCTCTGTGACGAAAAGGGTGTAGACGTATACTCAATCGTCAAGTCAATCCAGCCAATCTGCTTCGAGAACGCTTGCTGGGCATATATCACAGGCGCTGCTATTGCCATCAAGAAGGGACAGAAGACAGCTTATGAAGTTGCCAAGTCTCTCGGCGAAGGCCTCCAGGCTTTCTGTATCCCTGGTTCCGTAGCTGACGACAGAAAGGTCGGTCTTGGACATGGAAACCTCGCTGCAATGCTTCTCTCTGACGAGACAAAGTGCTTCGCTTTCCTCGCTGGTCACGAATCATTCGCTGCCGCTGAAGGCGCTATCGGTATTGCAAAGAACGCTAACAAGGCAAGAAAGGAACCTTTGAGAGTTATCCTCAACGGTCTCGGAAAGGATGCTGCAAAGATCATCAGTAGAATCAACGGTTTCACATATGTTGAGACAAAGTTCGACTACTTCACAGGTAAGCTTGAAGTTCTCTCCAGAACTCCATACTCAACAGGTGAAAGAGCTGCTGTAAACTGCTATGGTGCTGACGACGTTAGAGAAGGTGTTGCTGTCATGCACGCTGAAGGCGTTGACGTATCCATCACAGGTAACTCAACTAACCCAACAAGATTCCAGCACCCAGTTGCAGGTACTTACAAGAAGGAATGCACTGAAATTGGAAAGAAGTACTTCTCTGTAGCATCTGGTGGTGGTACAGGTAGAACTCTCCATCCGGACAACATGGCTGCTGGTCCTGCTTCCTATGGTATGACAGATACAATGGGAAGAATGCACTCTGACGCTCAGTTTGCAGGTTCTTCTTCTGTTCCTGCCCACGTCGAGATGATGGGACTCATTGGTATGGGTAACAACCCAATGGTAGGTGCATCTGTCGCCGTTGCCGTTGCTGTTGCTGAAGCAATGAATAAGTAATTAATTTACTATTACTGTCAATGGGGGCGAGGCTTAGGCTTCGCCTCTTTCTTTTTTT
>JALFYG010000271.1 GCA_022784805.1 Spirochaetales bacterium | reverse complement strand
TCTCTTTGCAAGTTCAGCACCTATTTCTGCGTGGTTAGCTTCACTCTCTGTCTCAGCTCCCTTACCGATATCGTGTAAGAGTCCGCCTCTCATAGCCAGATCTGCGTCAGCTCCGACTTCAGAAGCAATCATTCCAGCAAGAATAGCAACTTCTTTGGAGTGAAGAAGTACATTCTGACCATAACTTGTTCTGAAATGGAGTCTTCCAAGAGCTCTGATCATTTCGGTACCAATATTATGGATTCCAAGATCGAATACAACCTTCTCTCCCTCATCCACAATGATTCTACCGATTTCCTTGGATACCTTATTTACTACTTCTTCAATTCTTGATGGGTGGATTCTACCATCCTGTACAAGTCTTTCCAAAGCAACTCTTGCAATTTCCTTTCTGACTGGATCGAAACAAGAAATGACGACAGCCTCCGGAGTATCGTCGATGATGATATCAACACCGGTCAGAGTCTCAAGGGTTCTGATGTTTCTACCCTCTCTTCCGATGATTCTTCCCTTCATTTCATCGGATGGAAGGGTGACACTAGTTGTGGTGATTTCTCCTGATACTTCAGTTGCAAGTCGCTGAATTGAAGTGATTATGATATCACGAGCCTTCTTGTCAGCTTGAAGCTGAGCTTCCTGTTCGATTTTGTTGACATAAACCTGACCATCGTGTTCAGCTTCATTCTTCATTTCTTCAATGAGAATATTCTTTGCTTCTTCACGAGTCATCTGAGCAACACGTTCATATTCTTCAGAAAGATGAATCTCCTTCTTATTTGCTTCATCCTCCCTAGCCTTCAGAGCCTGCTCCCTCTCTCCCAGTTGTCTTGCTACAGAGTCATTCTCCTGCTGTTTGCGCTCAAGATTTTCCTCTTTCTGCTGCAGTCTTCTTTCAGACTTCTGCAGTTCAGCCCTTCTATCGCGCGCCTCGTTCTCCTGCTGCTGCTGTTCTCTAAGGAGCTTGTCTCTGGTCTCCAGAATCATCTCCTTAGCCTTGGCATCGGCATTTTTCAAAGCGTTTTCTTCGAGGACTTTTGCCCTCTGTTCAGCGGAAGTCAATTTCAACTTCGCATATATGCAACGGCCGCCATAGCCGATAGCAATACCCACAATTCCAACCAGGAGATACAACAATGCATTAATCATTATGTATCCTCCCGAAAAACATTATTAGTTGTGGTTTATATTGCGATAAAGTTCAACACGTGTCAAGTTGTACAATAACAGGTGGTCTTATAGTAAAAAACCGCCACCCAATTGGTGACGGCTGCAGGTTTGAAACCTGTTTTTGCTCCTAAGAGCTGACCAATGCGAGCTTTAACCCGCAGGAAGACTTAGTTTTCAGACTTCTTGTCCTTCTTTGCCTTCTTGTCTTCCTTCTTGTCTGCCTTTTCTTCCTTCTTGGTCTTTTCAACCAGTTCAAGGATTACCATTTCAGCAGCATCCCCCTGTCTGAAACCAGTCTTGAGGATTCTTGTGTATCCACCCTTGCGTTCTGCAAAGAGAGGTGCGATTTCCTTGAAGAGCTTTGTGACGATATCTTCGTCATAGATGTCCTTTGCAATCTCTCTGCGGTTGGCGACAGTGTCGACCTTAGCACGAGTGATCATTTTTTCGGCCATCTTTCTTACTTCAAGAGCCTTTGCCTTTGTGGTCTCGATTCTCTCATATCTGAAGAGAGATGTGACCATGTTGCGCTTAAGGGCCTTGCGTTCTGATCCCTTACGTGAAAGCGCATTGAAACCAATCCTATGCTTCATTTTCTTCTACTTCCTTGTTCTCTGGAACTTTAATTGAATTCTTCAAAACACTGAAGTCTGTCATGCCAAGAGTAAGACCCCATTCTTTGAGTTTGTCTTTGATTTCGGAGAGAGACTTCTTTCCGAAGTTTCTTGTCTTGGTAATTTCGTCTTCAGTCTTCTTTGCCAGATCTCCGATTGTCTTGATGCCAGCATTCTTGAGACAGTTGGAGGAACGAACTGTAAGTTCAAGTTCTTCGACAGGTGTGTCCAAGAGCTTCTTTACCTTTTCTTCTTCCTCATCAACCTCTTCAGTTGTGCAGACCTTATCTTCATCAAAATTGATAAAGACAGTGAAGTGCTCTTTGATAATCTTTGCAGCTTCGCCGAGAGCATTCTCAGGAGAGATTGTTCCGTCTGTGTAGATATCAAGTGTGAGCTTCTCGTAATCACTTCTCTGACCTACTCTATATGGTTCAATTGAGTACTTGACTCTCTTGATTGGAGAATAAAATGCATCGATTGAGATTACGCCTGGCTCTTCAGAGTACTTCTCATTAAGTTCGGAAGGTACATAACCGCGACCAAGGTCAATCTGAACTTCCATTTCCAGATCGCAATCTTCCATCATTGTGAAGATCTGAAGATCCTTGTTGGTGACAGTCACCTGATCCTTTTCGAAGTCAGCTCCGGTGATTACTCCAGGTCCCTTGCAGGAGATAGTGAGAATTGTTCCTTCGCTTTCTTCTGGCATGCTGATCTGCAATTTCTTAATAGCTGCAATGATATCAGAAATATCTTCTCTGACACCAGGCAGTGACTCAAATTCCGATGTCACCATGTGAGGAGTCTTGTTTTCTCCTACAAATGTGGTGAAACGGATGGCAGATACGGCATAGCCCTGAATAGAGGAGAGAAGAACTCTGCGGAGAGTGTTTCCTACAGTAGTTCCAAATCCTCTCTCAAAAGGATATGCAACAAACTGACCATAGTCATTTGTACTGACTGTATTTTCAGAGGCGATACCCTGAGGTCTCTTGAAACCCTTAAGAAGATTTTTTCTTGCCATGGTTACTCCTATTATTTCATGCCGCAATTAAGCAGCTGCTGCGGGGACAAGCCCCGCAGATTGATCAGACACGGCGTGTCTTGCGTGGGCGGCATCCGTTGTGTGGGATTGGGGTTACGTCTCTGATGGAGCGAACCTTAAGACCCAAAACACCAAGAGTTCTAATAGCGCTCTCACGACCTACACCAGGACCCTTGACGAAAACGTTAACTTCTCTGAGTCCGGAGTCCATAGCCTTCTTACCAGCTGTCTCACAAGTTGTCTGAGCAGCATAAGGAGTGGATTTCTTGGCTCCTCTGAATCCCAGTCCACCTGCAGAAGCCCAGGAGATTGCATTGCCCGCAAGATCAGTGAAAGTGATGATAGTATTGTTGAAGGTAGCCTGGATATAGACATTACCTTCAAGAACAGTCTTCTTGACTTTTTTCTTTGCTGTAGCCATTTCTCAACTCCCCTTATTTCTTCTTTCCAGCGACTGTCTTCTTCTTACCCTTTCTTGTGCGGGCATTAGTCTTGGTTCTCTGACCTCTGACTGGAAGATTCTTTCTGTGGCGAAGACCTCTGTAGCATCCGATGTCCATCAGTCTCTTGATGTTCAGGGCAACTTCGGTTCTGAGGTGACCTTCAATCTTATACTCAGTTTCGAGAATGTTTCTGAGGGAAGCAATCTCTTCAGAAGAAAGAGTATTGATTCTTACGTCTGGATTGATATTTGTCTTCTGACAGATGTCCATAGCAGACTTGTTTCCAATACCATAGATATATGTCAGAGCGATCTTAACCGCCTTGTTTGGCAGGTCAACACCTACTATACGTGCCATATCGGCCTCCTAATTATTTCTGTCTCTGCTTGTGCTTTGGGTTGTCGCAAACAATGCGGACGACACCAGCACGTCTGATTACTTTACACTTGTCACAAATTGGTTTGACACTTGCTCTTACTTTCATAGTTAAAAGCTCCTTTAGATTTTCTTCGACTTGCGCTTCTTTGATTCTACAAAACCGTCGTGATGATGCATCTTCATCATACCGTCAAGCTGTCTCATTGTATCGAGGTCAACACCGACGAGGATGATCAAAGATGTTCCACCGAACAGCATTGCTACTGAAGCAGGAAGATCGAAGATCAACTGAACCAGAGTAGGAATCAGAGCGATGAATGCCAAGAAAATTGAGCCAGGAAGAACGATTCTGTTGAGAACCTTTGTGAGGTACTCTTCAAGCTTCTCGTTTCTGATGCCTGGAATAGAACCACCGTTGTCACGGATGTTCTTAGCCATCTCGATCGGATTCAAGCTAATCTGTGTATAGAAGAATGCAAAGCCTATGATCAGCAGGGTGTAGATAATTAGATATGGGGCCCTCTGCGGATTCAAGAAATTTGCTACTGCCACAAGCCAGCCAACGTTTGTATTGCCCAGCATAAGTGGGATCTGCAGAAGTGTGGAAGCGAAGATTACAGGAATAACACCAGATGGGTTAATCTTGAATGGAATATATGTGCTCTGAGAACCATACATTCTTCTTCCAACAACACGTTTTGCATATGTCACAGGAATCTTCCTTGTTCCCTGCTCTTCGTAAACGACGAGAGCGACGACAAAGAAGAACATGATGACGACTACGATAAGAGAAACAGGATTGATTGTTGAATTTGCAATACCTGTAACCATAACGTAGAGAGCATTTGGAATCCTTGCAACGATACCAGCGAAGATCAAGAGTGAAATACCGTTTCCGACACCGAATTCTGTAATCTTCTCACCGATCCATACACAAAGCATGGAACCAGTTGTACAGCTCAAGATAGCAACCGGAATAAACACGCCTACTGGAACTGAAAGAGCACCAGGAATTGACTGTGCATATACGGAAGCAGCAAGAGACTGGAGAATACATACTACGACTGTGCCGTAACGTGTGTACTGCTGGATCTTCTTTGAACCCTGAGGATCTTCTGCCAACTTCTTGAGTGATGGAATTACCAGCATCAGCAACTGAAAGATAATTTCAGTGCTGATGTATGGCATGACACCCAACATAAGAATTGAGAAATTGGAGAATGCACCACCAGAGAAGAAGTTCAGGTATTCAGTGATGGAGGAGGAATACATTCTGTAGTAGTCATAAACTACACCAGGGTTGATTCCAGGAATCGGGAGGTATGCTCCGATTCTTGTAACAATCAGAAGGCCAAATGTAATAAGAACCTTCTTCCTGATATCCTTCATTCTGAACATTTCTACCAGTGTGTTTGCCATATGATTCCCTTTTACTTAACTGAGCCACCGGCAGCAACAATTTTATCAGCTGCTGCCTTTGAGAGCTTCAGGCCCTCGACTGTTACCTTCTTGGTAATCTCTCCTGTAGCAAGGATCTTTGCTGTTGTTTCCTTACCCTTGATGACTCCAGCTTCACGGAGTGTTGCGTCGCTTACGACAGCACCATCTTCGAATACTGCATCGAGAGTAGAAAGTGATACAGCCTGATTCTCAACCTTGAAAGGATAGTTGGAGAATCCGCGTCTTGCAACACGCCTGTAGAGAGGCATCTGTCCACCCTCGAAACCAAGGCGTGGGCCACCACCTGTACGGCTGTTCTGACCATCATGTCCACGTCCGCAGGCTCTTCCCTTAGAGGAAGCACCACGACCGACGATGGTCTTTTTCTTTGTAGCGCCAAATGGCTTGATAATCTGTGCCATAGTTAAATCTCCTCAACCTTTACAAGGTGTTCGACTGTGCGGACCATTCCACGGTTGACAGGATTGTCGTCGCGGACAACATAGCTGTTGATCTTGCCCAGGCCGAGAACCTTGACGGTCTTTCTCTGAACAGGAAGTGTACCTGCTACACTTCTTACCAGTGTAATCTTTATCTGCTTTGCCATGGTCAACCCCACATTTCCTTAAGAGTCTTACCTCTGTTCTTTGCAACAGCTGCAGCATTATAGATGTGCTCGAAAGCATCAAATGTAGCCTTAACTGTGTTGATACCGTTTCTGGATCCAAGGGACTTGGAAAGGATGTCCTTGATTCCTGCAGCATCACAAACGAGACGAACTGCACCACCTGCGATGACACCTGTACCAGGAACAGCTGGCTTCAAAAGTACGGAAGCACTCTTGAAGTTTCCGACGATGTCGTGAGGGATTGTAGTTCCCTTGAGAGGTACTGTGATGATTGAAGCCTTTGCCTTGTCAGTAGCCTTTCTGATGGCATCTGTGACGTCGTTGGCCTTACCGAAACCATATCCGACTCTTCCGTCGCCGTAGCCTACTACAACGAGAGCAGCAAATGAGAATCTCTTACCACCCTTTACAACTTTGGCTACACGGTTGAGCTTGACAAGCTTCTCTACGTATCCTTCTACCTTGACTTCTTTTTCTTTTGTTCTTTCCATACTGTACCCCTTAGAACTCCAAGCCGGCCTTTCTAGCGCCGTCTGCGATGCTCTTGACGATACCATGGTAGAGGTAGCCGTTTCTGTCGAACACAACTGTCTTGATACCCTTCTCGATGCATCTCTTGCCAATAGCTTCACCCAACTTAGCTGCGTCAGCTACTGTGTTTCTGAGATCCTTGAATTCAGCCTCAAGTGTGGAAGCGGAAGCCAATGTATGACCTACTGTATCATCAATAACCTGAACATACATGTTGCAGTTTGATCTGAATACAGTCATTCTCGGTCTGAGAGCAGTGCCGGAGATAGACTTTCTGATGTGATTCTTTCTCTTGGCATGTCTTCTTGCTTTATCGATCATTCTGTTCATACTAAGCCACCTTATTTCTTACCACCGGACTTACCGACCTTGCGGCGGATGTTCTCGGTTTCGTACTTGATACCCTTGCCCTTATATGGCTCAGGACCTCTGAGAGATCTGATTTCTGCAGCTGTCTGACCGACCTTTTCCTTGCTGATGCCAGAAATGACAAGCTTAGTAGGTCCTTCAACCTTAATATCGATTCCCTCTGGGATGACGTAGTCGATCGTTGTGGAGTAGCCAAGAGCGAGATTGACAAATCCCTTGCCCATCTCAGCCTTATAACCGACACCATTGATGATGAGAGTCTTTGTATAACCCTGGCTGACACCGACAATCATGTTGTGGATGAGCTGGCGGTAAAGACCATGATATCCTCTGATCTCCTTGTCATCACTATTTCTTGTGAGGATGACTTCGTTGTCCTTGATCTCAACAGAAATCTGTGGTCTCACTTCCTGAGAAAGAGTTCCCTTTGGTCCCTTGACTGTGACAACGTTGTCCTGCTTTGTAACTGTTACTCCCTGAGGAATAGCAACTGGTAATTTACCGATTCTAGACATTCTCTATCCTCCCATTACCAGATTGTGCAGAGCACTTCGCCACCAACACGTGCTTCCTTAGCCTTCTTGCCTGTGATAACACCTGTTGAAGAAGAGACGACTACCACACCGATTCCGTTGTAAACGCTCGGCATATCCTTGTAACCGCAGTATACACGGCGGCCAGGAGTGGAGACACGCTTGATTCCGTGGATAACAGGAGTCTGATCATCTTCATACTTGAGGAATACTCTGATGAAGGTGACATCATCCTTTGTAACTTTCTTAAAATTCTTGATGAAGCCTTCGTTCTTAAGGATCTTTATGATCTGGAGCTTAAGATTGGAAGCTGTAACATCTACTTTCTCATGCTTTGCCTGACTAGCATTTCTGATCTTAGTCAGCATATCTGCAATTGGATCACTAACTGCCATTTTCTTATCTCCTACCAGCTTGACTTTGTAACGCCAGGAATCTGACCTTCGCTTGCGAGCTTTCTGAAGCAGCATCTGCACATATCAAACTGACGCATATATCCTCTTGGTCTACCGCAGATTCTACAGCGGTTGTAGCTCCTTGTGGAGAACTTAGGCTCTCTATTGCACTTTACAATCAATGACTTTTTTGCCATGGTCAGCTCCTTACTTTGCGAACGGCATACCGAGATACTTGAGGAGAGCGTAGCCCTGCTCGTCATTAGCAGCTGTTGTTACGATTGCAACGTTCAAGCCGCTGATTCTCTCGATCTTGTCGAAGTCGATTTCAGGGAAAATAATCTGCTCAGTGATACCGAGAGAGTAGTTTCCATGACCGTCGAAGGCATTAGGATTTACACCCTTGAAGTCCTTGACACGTGGAAGAGCAATGCAGATGAGTCTCTCGAGGAAGAACCACATGTTGTCTCCGCGGAGAGTAACCATAGCACCAATTTCCTGGCCTTCTCTGACCTTGAAGTTAGCGATGGACTTTCTTGCTCTTGTCTTGACAACGTGCTGGCCTGTGATAGCCTCAAGTTCCTTGACTGCAGCCTCAAGAAGCTTCTTGTTTGTAGTAGCTTCACCTACACCAACAGAGACAGTGATCTTTTCAAGCCTTGGGATCTGCATAGGTGTCTTGAATGCAAATTCCTTCTGGAGTGCTGGAACGACCTCGTTAATGTACTTTGTCTTGAAATTTGGAACAAACTTCTCAGCCATTAGAGTACCTCACCTGTCTTCTTGGCATAGCGGACTTTCTTTCCGTTTTCCATTTTGTATCCGACCTTTGAAACGCTTCCCTTGGAAACAAGTGCAACGTTTGAAACATGGATCGGAGCTTCAACTTCCACGATGCCGCCCTTATCCTGAGCATTCTGCTTTTTCATAGTCTTCTTGACCATGTTGGCACCCTGGACGATGACCCTCTCATTCACTGGGTCAACCTTGACGATCTTGCCGGTGAGGCCCTTGTCCTTTCCGGCAATGATCTTGACTGTGTCGTCTTTCTTCAGTCTCATGTTCTTCTCCTACAACACTTCCGGTGCAAGTGAGACAATCTTCATATAACCGTCACGAAGTTCTCTTGCGACTGGCCCGAAAATTCTCTTTCCGCGTGGGTTATTGTTGGCATCAATGACTACGCATGCGTTGTCATCGAACCTGATGTATGTACCGTCAGGTCTGCGGTATTCCTTTTTAGTACGAACCACAACTGCCTTCAGAACGTCACCTTTCTTGATGGCGCCGTTAGGAAGTGCGTCCTTGACTGCAACAACGATAATGTCGCCGACACCAGCAACATATCTGTGGCTGCCGCCGAGAACCTTGATGCACTGCACACGCTTTGCACCACTATTGTCCGCTACGTTCAAATAAGTCTGCATCTGTACCATGACTTTTCTCCTTTAGCGAGCTCTCTCGACAACTTCGATGAGTCTCCAGCACTTGTCCTTGGACAGGTGGCGGCACTCCATGATGCGTACGGTGTCACCATAGTGAGCATCGTTCTTCTCGTCGTGAGCCTTAAACTTCTTTGTTGAGATCACGTACTTCTTGTACAGTGGATGTAGGTTTCTGGATGTAACTTCAACAACGATAGTCTTATCCATCTTGTCAGATACAACCACACCTGTCATAACTTTCTTCTGTGCTTCCATTTACGTGCCTCTCTTATTTGTTTGTCTTCTCGATTCCGATGTCAATGGCATGGATTCTTGTATTGAGACGAGCAATATTCTTCTTGGTATTTCCGATAGACATAGGATTGTCCAAATGTCCAAGAACCTTCTGCATTCTCAGATTTACCAATTCCTTTCTAAGCTTATCCCTTTCTGCGACAAGCTCGTTATAGCTGAGTTCTTTGTATGCTTTCATATCTTACTCCTGGTTAACACGGGACACGAACTTTGTCTTGATCGGAAGCTTGGAAGCTGCAAGTGTGAGAGCTTCTCTAGCCAGCGTTTCGTCGATTCCGCCCATTTCGAACATGATTGCACCAGTCTTTACAACTGCTACCCAGCCTTCTGGAGCACCCTTTCCGTTACCCTGTCTTGTTTCAGCCGGCTTCTTTGTATACGGCATATCAGGGAAGATACGGATCCAAACTTTACCACCACGCTTGATGTGACGTGTCATTGCAACACGGGCAGCTTCGATCTGGCGGTTTGTGATCCAATATGGCTCGAGAGCCATGAGGCCATACTCACCGAAGGAAATCTGATTTCCCTTGTGTGCAACTGCGTCTCTTGTTCCGCGCTGCTTTTTTCTGTATTTAATTCTCTTTGGACTAAGCATCTTTTAACCCCTTGCCTCTTCAGCCTTCTTTCTTCCGACTGTTGCAGTGGATTCATCTTCCACCTTTGCACCGCGGTCATAGATTTCACCGTTGAATACCCATACTTTGATTCCGATGGAACCGAAGGATGTGTTTGCGGTGGCAAAACCATAGTCGATGTCGGAGCGGAGAGTATGAAGTGGAACTCTTCCATCCTTCATCTGCTCGGTTCTAGCGATTTCAGCACCACCGAGGCGTCCGGAGCACTTGATCTTGATACCTTCGACACCGCCCTGAAGAGCTCTGGAGATAGCGTTCTTCATAGCTCTGCGGTAAGCACCACGACCTTCGAGCTGCTTAGCGATGTTCTGAGCGATGAGCTGAGCATCACATTCAGCCTTCTTGATCTCTCTGATCTTGATCTGAACTTTCTTGTCTGTGAGCTTCTGCATCTTTTCAGCAATCTTCTCTACGTTAGCCCCCTTGGCACCGATGATGACACCTGGGCGAGCTGTAGCGATGATCATTGTAATGCGCTGAGGCTTACGTGTGATCTCGACTTCGCTGATTTCTGCACCAGCAACCTCTGGACAAGCAAGCAATGCCTTTCTGAGTACGAGGTCTTCATGAAGAGTATCAGCATACTCTCTTGGATCCACATACCACTTTGACTGCCATGTCTTGTTGACACCTAATCTAAGTCCGATTGGATTTACTTTCTGTCCCATTATTCGCCTACCTTTGCTGTCTTTTCGTCGACAACGACTGTGATATGAGACATTCTCCTGAGAAGGATGTCACGCTTTCCGTGAGAACGAGCCCATACTCTCTTAAGTCTTGGGCCGTCATTGACTCTGAGCTCAGAAACATAGAGAGAATCTTCATCCAGTCTGCTGTTCTGATTCAAAGCGTTGGCGCCGGCGGACTTGAGAACTTTCAGAATGAGCTTTGAGCCCTTCTGAGGCATTGCTTCCAGGATGGCCACAGCTTCAACGTAGCCCTTACCCCTGACGAGGTCAGCAACAGGGCGAACCTTTGAAGGGGAAACCATCAAATATTTGGCAACTGCTTTATAACCTTTCTTAGTTTCCATAACCTAACCTTACTTACCCTTCTTATCTGATGCATGTCCACGGAAAATACGTGTAGGTGCAAACTCACCAAGCTTGTGACCTACAAGGTTCTCGGTAACGAAAACAGGTACCCAAGTCTTACCGTTATAAACAGAGATTGTGAAACCTACCATCTCCGGGATGATTGTCGAACTACGTGAGTAGGTCTTGATCATCGGCTTCTGATTAGCCTGGTTTGCTGCCTCGACTCTCTTCAAGAGCTTAGCTTCAATAAAAGGACCTTTTTTGATTGATCTTGACATTTCTTACTACTCCTACTTGCGCTTCTTGACGATGAATGCATTGGATGGCTTCTTCTTAGAACGAGTCTTTCCACCCTTGGCAGGCTTACCCCAAGGTGTACATGGGTTTCTACCAGCGGCTGTCTTGCCTTCACCACCTCCATGTGGGTGATCCACAGGGTTCATGACGACACCTCTCACCTTTGGTCTTCTTCCAAGATGTCTGGAAGCACCAGCTTTTCCGAGAGAGATATTCATGTGGTCCTCATTTCCGAGAACACCGAGGGTAGCGTAGCATTCGCCGAACACCATTCTCATTTCGCCAGAAGGAAGACGAAGAGTAACATAGTCACCTTCCTTGGCCACAACTGTTGCACTCAGGCCAGCGCTTCTAACAAGCTGTCCGCCACGTCCATAGTTAAGCTCGACGTTGTGGACTGCAAGTCCGAGGGGAATGTTCTTCAGAGGAAGAGCGTTTCCTGTTGTAAGAGGTGCATTAGGACCGGACATAACCTTAGTTCCTACTGTAAGCCCCTTAGGTGCAAGAATGTAGCGCTTTTCACCATCTGCATAGAATACCAGAGCGATGAGGACTGATCTGTTTGGATCGTACTCGATTGTCTTGACTGTTCCAGGTACTCCATACTTGTTGCGCTTAAAATCAATAATTCTGTAAGCCCTCTTCACTCCGCCGCCACGTCTTCTTACGCTGATGCGTCCGAATGTGTCACGACCAGATTTCTGATGAAGACTTGTTGTGAGGGACTTCTCAGGCTTCTGAGCTGTTACTTCGCTCTTGACCAGAGTAGTCTTCTGGCGGAGACCAGGAGTATTTGGTTTGTAATTCTTAAGTGCCATAATTTCCTATCTCCTATAATCAGCCTTCGATAGCCGCAATGGACTGACCCTTGGCCAATGTAACGATTGCTTTCTTCCAGGAAGGTGTATAGCCCTTTTTGAAGCCACCCTTTGCTCTGGAGAACTTTGGCTTTCCCTTCACATTCATGACGTTGCATGCAGTGCATTCTACATTGAAGAGTTCCTTGACTGCAGCCATGATTTCAAACTTGTTTGCAGCTGGATCAACTCTGAATGTGTACTTCTTGCATTCAGCCTCACGTGCGAGGTTTGACTTTTCACTTAAAATCGGTTCAATGATAACTCTGTCTGCTCTCATCTTTCTGCTCCTTAGTTCTCACCGTAGAAATCATTAAGATTAGAAGCCGCTGTCTTGAGCACGATGATCTTTCTGCCGTAAAGGAGTTCCTTTGCGGAAAGCTTGTCGTATGCAAGAACGTGGAGATAAGGAATGTTCCTAGCTGCACGTCTGATCATGACATCGTCATCTTTCATAATAAGGACGGTTCTCTGGTCGACAGTCTCGAATGCCTTCATGATTGCGGCCATGTCCTTTGTCTTACCGTTTTCGCTGGTGAAATCCTCAACAACTACAAGTCTCTCTTCTTCTACTGCGAGTGTGAGAAGGCTCTTCATTGCAAGTCTCTTCACCTTCTTAGGCAGAGTGTAGGAGTAGTCGCGTGGCTTTGGTCCGAAGATTGTTCCACCGCCAACGGAGATAGGAGACTTCTTGTCACCTCTTCTTGCGTTTCCTGTACCCTTCTGCTTATAAGGCTTGGTGTTGCTGTAATTGACCTCAGCTCTGGTCTTTGTGCATGCAGTTCCGACACGGCGGTTAGCTGCTTCGTTTCTGACGGCATGGTAAATTGATCCTGTGGAGACCACGACACCGAAAACGTTCTCGTTCAACTGAACTGTTCCGATTTCCTTGCCGGTTGTAGAAAAGAGTTTCTGTTCCATACTATACCTGCCTTACTTCTTAACTGCCTTCTTGATGACTACTGTGCTGTCTGTAGGACCAGGAATTGCACCCTTGACCATGAGAACCTGCATTTCGCTGTCGACTGCGACAAGCTTCAGGTTCTGTACAGTAACCTGCTCGTGACCCATGTGACCTGCCATCTTGTGGCCCTTGAAGGTGTGTGCAGGAGTAGAAGACATTGCAGTACCACCAAGGTCTCTGTGGAACTTTGAACCATGAGTCTTTCTTCCACCGCCGAAACCATAGCGCTTCATACCGCCCTGATATCCCTTACCCTTGCTGACGCCTGTTACGTCTACATAGGTTACTTCTTTAAATAGATCAACACCAAGTTTGTCGCCTACGTTGACTTCATTGTCGAAGTCTCTCATTTCCATGACGACCTTCTTTGGTTCGCAAACATCTTTGAACTGGCCTGCATATGGCTTTGTTGTCTGGCTCTTCTTGATCTCGCCAGTTGCAACAACAGCTGCAGAATAACCGTTCTTGTCATCAGTTCTGTTTGCGATGACTACGTTATCCTCAACTTTAATGACTGTCACAGGAATTAGTTTGCCCTGGGCATCAAACACCTGTGTCATTCCAACTTTTTTGCCGATAAGCCCTAACATTTCTTACTTACCTCAACTTCACTGTCTAATTTCAACATCCACACCAGCTGGGAGTTCGAGTTTCATCAGGGCTTCTACAACTTTCTGTGTTGGGTCCAGGATGTCAATCAATCTCTTGTGTGTTCTCATTTCGAACTGTTCGCGAGCCTTCTTGTTAACGTGCGGGGATCTGAGGACAGTGTACTTGTTGATACGTGTTGGAAGTGGAATAGGTCCTGAAACCTTGGCTCCAGCCCTTACGACTGTCTGAACGATTGCCTTTGAGCTCTGCTCGATAAGGTCAACGTCAAAGCCTCTCAACTTCACACGGATTCTTTCGTTTGCCATTTTTAAAAAATCTCCAAAAATCAATAGGTCACCGGGGATGAGGCACCCCCGGTCGGACCTTTAGTTTGTTATTTGATTACTCTGTGATTTCAGTAACCTGACCAGAAGCAACTGTTCTTCCGCCCTCTCTGATAGCGAAGCGGAGTCCCTTGTCCATAGCAACCTTGTGGATGAGGTCAACAATGATCTCTGTGTGGTCGCCAGGCATAACCATTTCCTTACCTTCTGGGAGGTGGACTGTACCTGTGATGTCAGTTGTTCTGAAGTAGAACTGTGGTCTGTATCCATCGAAGAATGGTGAGTGTCTTCCACCTTCATCCTTGCTGAGTACGTATACTGTTCCCCTGAACTTGTCGTGTGGTGTGATTGCGTTTGGCTTACAGAGAACCTGTCCGCGAACAACTTCTTTCTTGTCAACACCTCTGAGGAGAGCACCGATGTTATCACCAGCCTGTCCTTCGTCGAGGAGCTTGTTGAACATTTCAACACCTGTAACAACTGTGTTTCTTGTTTCCTTGATACCAACGATCTGAACTGGGTCGTTAACATGGATGACACCAGCTTCGACTCTTCCAGTTACAACTGTTCCACGTCCAGAGATAGAGAAGATGTCTTCGATAGGCATGATGAATGGCTTATCAACAGCTCTCTCTGGGAGTGGAATATAAGAATCCATAGCTTCAAGAAGCTCATCGATACACTTTGTAGCTTCTGGATCATCTGGCTTTGTCATAGCTTCGTAAGCAGAACCCTTGATAACTGGGCATCCGTCACCATCGAAGCCATACTCGTTGAGGAGGTCTCTCATTTCTTCTTCTACGAGTTCGATGAGGTCTGGATCATCGACCTGGTCGCACTTGTTGATGAATACGATGATTGCAGGTACACCAACCTGTCTAGCGAGAAGGATGTGCTCCTTTGTCTGAGCCATAGCACCATCTGTTGCAGCAACAACGATGATAGCACCATCCATCTGAGCAGCACCTGTGATCATGTTCTTGATGTAGTCAGCGTGACCCGGGCAGTCGACGTGAGCATAGTGTCTGTTGACAGACTGATACTCAACGTGTCTTGTGTTGATTGTGATACCACGCTCCTTTTCTTCTGGTGCATTGTCGATTGCATCATAAGCAAGGGCCTTGTCTCCGAACAACTTTGCACAATGCATTGTGATAGCTGCTGTGAGTGTGGTCTTACCATGGTCAACGTGACCGATGGTTCCTACGTTTACGTGTGGCTTAGTTCTCTCGAATTTTTCCTTAGCCATCAGTTTCCTCCTTGTGGCCTTAGCCACAAATCAAAATATTATCTATATAAAGGCCCAAGCCTTTACAGTTTGCCTGAGACAACTGATTGCCAAGTACATTAAGTTAAGTTCCAGAGGTCGGCAGACTGGCTGACGACATACGTTCGTTGTAAAAAAACCTACTTTCCGGAACCACCTTATCGCCTAAGCAATCGGTTTGGCTCTTCTTCACCCGTGCAAAGTTTTGCCATACACGTGGCGGCACTTTGAACAATCTAAAAGAATTTAGAAATAATGTCAACACCCGAATTCCTTTCTCTAAAAAAAGTTATCGAATGCCATATTCGAATACTCTAATACTATCCTTTTTCTTCCATTAAATCTTGAATAAAATAACAGGTGAAATGGACCCAACATCTCATTATTAGATATATTTCTTTTCTACATATAACATTAGGCATCATCTTTCCTTGATACACCAGAAAGAGGCTCCATAACCTCGTTGACCACAGTCCAACTTATGAGTATTTTGGAGATATCATAATATATAGACATATCTGCATCGTCCTATATTTCAAAGGAGACTAAAATGAAAGATGTAATGTTTGATACCAAGGGTGTATGTGCACGCCAGATCTTCTTCCAGTTGGATGAGGAGGGAAAGATTCATAACCTTCAGTTTAACGGCGGATGCAATGGTAACTTGAAGGCTATCGGTAAGCTATGCGAAGGTCAGGATGCAAAGGTTGTGGCTGGAATCCTTAGGGGAAACACTTGTGGCTTCAAGAAAACAAGCTGTGCTGATCAGTTGGCAATAGCAATTGAAGAAAACCTGTAAGTATTAATTATTTCAAGAAAGGCTGTCAAAACAATTTGTTTTGGCAGCCATTTTTTTGGAAATATGAATAACGTCACGTTTACTTTAAAAAAAGAGGACCGCACCAAGCGATCCCCCGTCACTGCAACAATTGCAATTAGAAGCGAATGTGGCTGAATGCCTTGTTTGCTTCTGCCATGCGGTGTACATCTTCCTTCTTCTTGAAAGCTGCACCTGTTGAGTTATATGCATCGATGAGTTCATCTGCAAGCTTGTCAGCCATTGTCTTGCCGTTTCTATTTCTTGCAGCAGCAATGAGCCATCTCATAGCAAGAGCTTCACGTCTTGTCTCTCTGATTTCAGTAGGAACTTGATATGTAGCTCCACCTACTCTTCTGGACTTGACTTCAACAGCAGGCTTTACGTTTTCGAGAGCCTTGTTGAAAACATCGATTTCTTTTTCGCCAGTCTTCTCACCAATCTTCTTGAGTGCTTCATAGACAATCTTGGCAGAGATTGATTTCTTTCCGTCGAGCATCATACGGCAGATGAACTTCTCAACTGCTGTGCTGTTGTAAATTGCGTCAGGTGTAACCTTCCTGACAGGAGTCTTTTCTCTTGACATACTTCTTTCCCCCTATCAAGCCTTTGGTTTCTTTGCGCCGTACTTAGAACGACTTCTCTTTCTGTCTGCGACACCAAGAGTATCCTTGGATCCACGAACGATGTGATATCTTACACCAGGAAGGTCCTTGACTCTTCCGCCTCTGATAAGAACAACTGAGTGTTCCTGGAGGTTATGGCCGATACCAGGGATGTAGGCAGTTACTTCGATTCCGTTGGAAAGACGAACTCTGGCTACCTTTCTGAGAGCTGAGTTAGGCTTCTTAGGTGTGACAGTCATGACTCTTGTGCACACACCTCTCTTCTGAGGACAGCCCTCGAGAGCTGGGGACTTTGTCTTGGATGAAGTAGAAGTCCTGCCCTTTCTAATTAGCTGATTAATTGTAGGCATCTTATTGACGCTCCTTTCTTTTTTGACCCGCTCGTCTCACACCAAGGGGTCTATACCGCTCAAGCGGTACATCTATTGAAAACTGTGGTCAGCATGAGATTCTGCTAACAAGGCCCGGAATGGGCGCCGACAGGCGCCTACTCCTCGTCAGTCATGACCTCGTTTATTTCTGCAGCATCTCCCACAGACTTCATTTCTGCCAATTCCTCGTAGTCATTGTCATCATCGTATGTCACATCATTCATTCTTGTGGCATCTTTGATCTTCTGTTCTTCGAGGAGTTTCTGGTCTTCTGTAAGGACAATGTCTTTATATCCGACAAATCCAGTTCCTGCAGGAATGAGTTTACCGATAATGACGTTCTCCTTAAGTCCCTTCAACTCGTCTGTTTTACCAGCTATTGCAGCTTCTGTCAATGTCTGGACAGTATGAGCGAATGAAGCACCGGAAATAAATGACTCACTATTTCTAGCTGCATCAGATACACCGCTGAGGCAAGGTCTTCCAATTGCAGGAACCTGACCGTTGGCCTTGATTCTCTCGTTCTCCTTCATGAACTCAATCTTGTCCACCTTCTGGTTGACGATGAACTTGGTATCGTTGCTTCTTACGATCTCAACGGTCCTCAACATCTGTCTGATGATGATGGAGAGGTGCTTTTCGTTGATTTCGATATCCTGCTCACGATAGACGTCCTGAATAGCTTTGACAAGGAATGAGAGGACTGAAGTTTCACCGAGAACTGTCAAGACTTCCCTACTGTTGACCTGAGCATCGCAAAGCTTATCACCACACTGGACT
>JALFYG010000254.1 GCA_022784805.1 Spirochaetales bacterium | reverse complement strand
CCCTTCTTCAGCCTTCTTCGCCAGAAGGGAGAAGAAGTTCTCCAAATCTGGAACAGAAGAACTGAGATAAGAGTAAAGAAGAATATAGTCTTCTGCTTTCTCTACTTCTTCTGTAAGTCTCTCAAGCCAGTCTGTACCGTTAAAGAACATCTCAGGCTCATCTGCAAAGACTTCTTTCCCCCCATAATACTCAAACTTCTCCTCCAATGGGATGGAGTCTGAGAGAGTCACATCCTCTATAAATGGCTTTGTTGAAGTACAGGATGAGAGTAAAAGTAATATAGAAAGAAACAAAATAAGAAATCTTTTCATCAAACTAACCTTATTAACAATAATGAGCAAATGAGGAGCTTCAAGCAAGTGGTTACAAACAAGAAAAATACATATCTTTTACACTTACTTTGATTTCTGTAAATATATCTACTTTTTACTCTTTTGAAAAATATACATAATGCTTATAATTATTACAAAATTGAACTCGAACTAATTACTTACATAAACAAGGAAATAGATATATGAAAATAGGATTTGTCCTAGAAATCTTTTACCCAGAAAGAAATGGAATTATTACCACTACTATAAATCTAGCAAAGAACCTCGTTGAAATGGGACATGAAGTATGGTTCTTCGTCCCGGAGAGCAAAGGTTTTACAGAGCCTGTCATAGAAAACGGAATCAATATTTACTATGTAAAGGGAATTCCTGTTCCTATTTATAAGGGAATAAGAATCGCAACTGAAAGCTATGAAAAGCTAACTCGAGCATTAAAGGAAATAGGAATCGACATCCTTCATGGTACAACTCCAGGATTCTTGGGAAGAACCATGAACCATGTTGCAAACATGTGTGACATCCCTATCCTGGCAACCCACCATACTCTCATTGATGAGCCTCAGTATGTCAAATATGTCGTAAAATCCGACATGTTTGTTTCTCCTGCAACAAAGATAGTTTGGAATGAAATCTATAAGCCTTATTTCAAGAGAGCATGGATTTCTACTGCTCCGGCAGAGCATACTTGCCAGAGCCTTAGGAATCATATTCCTACTCTTGATGTCAGATTTATCTCAAACGGCATCGACATGTCAAAATTCGAAGAGAAGAAGGAGAAACTCCCTTATCCGGAAGCAATCCCTTCTGGGTGGGTGGGTGACAAGACCTTTATTTATGTTGGAAGACTTGGCTTTGAAAAGTCTGTGGATACAATCTTCAAAGCTTTTCCAAAGGTTCTCAAAGCTGTTCCTGATGCAAAGTTTATCTGTATTGGAGGCGGTCCCGCTGAAAACATGCTGAGAGACCTTATCAAGGAAAACAATCTTTCTGATAGTGTCGTAATGACAGGTCTTGTTCCTAATGAGACTATCATAGGCTCAAGTATACTCAGTGCCTGCCGAGCATTCGTCACAGCTAGTACAACAGAAAACCAGGCTATGACAGTAATTGAAGCTCTTTGTTCCGGTCTTCCTGTAGTGTGCGCAGATGTCCCTAACATGACGGCAATCGCAGACAAAGATATGGGATGGCTTTTCAAAGGTGGAGACGTTGATGACCTTGCAGATAAGATGATTGAGGCTCTCACTGATGAAAGAAGAGATGAAAAGGCAAGGAAGGCCTTCTCTTCAAGAAATAGATTCGATGGAAGAAATGTTGCAGCTTCTTTTGTTGAAATATATAAAGAGCTGTTAAAGAAAAAAGAAGAAGGCTGGCGTCCAGAAGACTGGAACATGTTGGTCCTTTAAGAATAGAGCCTTGCTCCAATCTCGGAACAAGGCTCCAATACTTTTAGTCTCTCTTTTTATCAGACTACTCTATTGATCACAGTGCCATTCATCCAAGAATAAAGGTTATCAAAGACAATCTTTGCCCTGAGGCTCATAGATTCCTTTGTGGCAAAAGCTACATGTGGAGTCACGAGAGTGTTTGGGCATGAAAGAAGTGGATTGTCTTTTGGGAGTGGTGGCTCAGTATCGAAGACGTCTATCAAAGCCCCGCTGATCTTTCCTTTAGTAAGTGCCTCAACCAGATCCTTCTCAACTACTACTGGTCCCCTTGCTACGTTTACTAGGATTGCACTCTTTTTCATGATCTCCAGTTCTTTCTTACCGATTAGGCCTCTTGTTTCTGGGGTCAAAGGACAGTGGAGTACTACGATATCAGATTCCTTCAATAGCTCTTCCTTCTCAACTTCCTTTACATACTCAGGGGCGTCTCCATGCTTAGTTCTCGATGAAGCCAAGATATTTCCTCCCAGTACATGGAAGATTTCAGCTGTCCTTCTACCTATCTTTCCCAAGCCGATTATTCCAACTGTTTTTCCCTTGACTTCAGAGCCCACAAGACCTGTCTTATCGAGGCCATTACGGCACCTGTCCTCGACTTTGGAGATATTTCTCATAAAAGAAAGAACCATACCAAGAACCAGTTCTGACACTGCTTCATTGGAGTAACCGGAAGCGTTACTTACAGATATTCCCTTCTCTCTTGCAGCACTTAAGCCCACATGATCAGTTCCAGTGAAGGCAACATCGATGTACTTCAAAGAGTCACTTCTTTCAATGACAGAAGCTGGAAACGGCATATTTGCTATGATTACTGCATCTGCTCCTTCTGTCTCTTTTACCAGCACTTCTTCATCCAACGATTTATTATAATGAACAAACTCGACGCCTTTATCGACAAAAGGTTTCTCCAAAGACAAGAGCTCTTCTTCTGATATACCTAAGCTTTCCAATATTGCTACTTTCATTTACTCCTCCGACACTAATAGTATAGAACACAGGGAAAGAATACATCTTCCATGTTTTGATTGTAAGTATGGTATGAAAACAATAATCAAACCAGCACTTTATTATCTAAAGACAATTGAGATGTATTGGACTTTTTTTTACAAAAATACTAGGTAATCATTTATAAAACAAAGAATTATACTCAAAACCAAATCTAAAGATTTGATTTCCTATAATAGTTCCACTCTAAAGTAAATAGTTATTCTTTCTTTTCAAACCTTTTTATAGTTATGAAACAAAACACTCTTTCCTTTTCGTGCTATCATCTCAATATGCGCCTAGTAACTGGAATAGTAGCAAATGTAGACAGTGGGAAAACGACTCTCTCCGAGTCTCTTCTCTTTGCTTCCGGAGCAATCAGAAAGATGGGAAGAGTCGATGACAAAAACTCCTTTCTCGATTTCGATAACATAGAAAGAAGAAGAGGAATAACAGTCTACGCCAAGGAAGCTATGCTAGGTGACACTATCACTCTTATCGACACTCCCGGCCATGTTGATTTCTCCAGTGAAATGGAAAGATCTCTTTCTGCTTTGGATGCTGCGATTCTCATCATCTCTGCCCAAGATGGCGTAACAGGACACACAAGGACCCTTTGGCGCCTTTTGGAGAAACACTCCATCCCTACTCTGATCTTTCTCAATAAGATCGATATGCCAGGAATCGACATCGATAAAATAAAGAGTGAGATCATCTCATCTTTATCTGATGATATTGTTTCTTTCCCTTTCAGTGACATTGAAGAGATAGCAGAGAAAGATGACGAAGTGTTGGAGAAGTATCTCTCAGGAGAAGAGATAACCGAGGATGATATCTCTTCCATTGTCTCAAAACGTAAACTCTTCCCACTTCTATCTGGTTCAGCCTTAAAGAACCAAGGTATCGATGATATTCTCTTTGTCCTTGAGCACTACTTTAAAAGTAAAGAAACCAAAGAAGAATTCGGAGCCCTGCTTTATAAGGTATCGAGAGATAAAAACGGCAAGAAACTTTCCCATCTGAAGATCACAGGAGGAAAGCTAAAGGCAAAGGATGAAATCGGAGGAGAGAAAGTTGATGAAATACGTATCTATAACGGTGAAAGATACGAGACAGTAAAAGAAGTCGACAAAGGAGAAGTATGCGCTATAGTTGGCTTAGAGAAAGCCAAGAGCGGCGACACCTTCGGCAGTAACCACAATAGAATAAGAAGCGAGTGCGAACCTGTTCTAGTCTATTCCGTCTCTTCTGATAACTCTACGGACAAACCAAAGTTGTTAAGGATCCTGAAGGAAGTGGAGGAAGAGTTTCCTGAAATCAAGACACGAGTAATCTCTGGAGACATCGAGATAATGCTTATGGGTGAAGTCCAGACAGAAGTCATATGTGAAATAATCCAAAAGCGTTATGGCACGACCATTACTCTCGGAGAAGGTAAGATTGCCTACAAGGAAACTATCCTTGCCCCTTCTTATGGAATCGGGCACTTCGAGCCATTAAAGCACTATGCAGAAGTTCATCTTCTCCTTTCTCCAGGGGAAAGAGGGAGTGGCTTGAAGTTTGTCACTGATCTACCCAAGAATGATCTTGATACAAACTGGCAGAGACTGATCAGAACCCACTTGGAGGAGAAGATCCATCAAGGAGTATTAGCTTCCTTCCCTATTACAGATATCACCATAACTCTCAAAGCAGGAAGAGCTCACCTTAAGCATACTGAAGGAGGAGACTTCAGAGAGGCCACATACAGGGCTGTAAGAAATGCCCTGATGAAAGCAGAGTCAATAATCTTGGAGCCTATTTATCAATTTGTCTTGATAGTCCCTCTTTCTCTCTCCGGTAGGGCCCTCTACGACATTGAAAGAATGAATGGAACAGGAAGGATAGAAGAAAGCAGTGAAGGCTTTGTCACCATCAAAGGAAGATGCCCTGTTTCTACCATGAATAACTACTCTCAGGAAGTGAGGGCATATACACATGGAGAAGGAAGCCTTTCTGTATTCCCTGTTGGATATGAAAGATGCCATAACGAAGAAGAGATTATTGCTGGCGCTTCTTATAATCCTCTTTCTGACCTAGCAAATCCTCCTGGAAGTGTCTTCTGCTCCCATGGTGCAGGCTTCAATGTTCCTTGGGATATGGTGGAGGAATATGCACATATAGAGATAGTCGAATAAATACGATGAAAAAACAATGATGCAGCCATGGGAGATATAAGTTTAAACTCGTCTTTTGTATAATGGGGAGAAGAGACTAGTTTGGCTCCCCATACTCTCTTTTCATAGCATCTCTTGATACAACCCATTGTTTTCCAAACTTGCATACATCTATGCTGATAACAAGTTTCCCATAAGAAACAGCCTTTCGAAGTGTACTTTCATTGAGATTCCATATTTCGGATGCTTCACTAAAAGCCAATAACCCATCAAATGGTGTTTTTATTTGAACACCATGATCCCATAGTTCATCGGATGACAAATCAATATCATCATTCCACACTATTCCATATCCACCTGTATCTACACTTACAGCACTAAATTCTTCAGGATTGTCTTTCAAATAACTAAACACTGGCATTGTTTCAAACAAAGAAGACACATCATACTGTTTTGTAGTGCCATCAGAGAATTGGACATTGAGCTTGTAAGGTACAATCGAAGTTACGCTTTTTACTTTATGAAACATAGTTTTATTCCTCATTCCAAAGGTAGAAGTTTTTTAAATTCCTGTGTATCCCATATTTCTTGCAATGATTCTTTATTTAAACTTAACCATTCTCTTACCATTTGCAGTGCTTTTGGGATAAGATATCCTTCAAGAATCTCTCCTGTCATAAAATCAATTGCTGCAACATTATCATTATATATTGCATGAATATGAGGCGGATTGTGTTCGCTTTGCAGAAAATACATTCTGATAATGATTCCATAAAACACAGATAAAACAGGCATTAAAAACTCCTCCTTGTTAAATATAACAATATCACGATATAGTGATTTGGTCAAAAAGTATCATCTTTAGAAATGTCCGCTTTTATTAACTCATCTATCACACTTTTTATTCCATCAAGATATTGAACGGGTTTGTTTCTTTGAATCCTAATTATTTTTCCTATTAAATGAACAAATCAAACCGGCGGTGAACGCATATTTTACCCATTTCACCTCCGCTTTGTTCAAGAATAAAACACACTTTGTTGCTTATAGACTTCCCGTAAATGTTAAGAATCTGATCCTAACGAGACCAATTGAACATAGAAAGATCAATCAATTAATTGGGGCCCATACTTTTGATATGAGCCCCAGAGACAATTGTCATTTTGTTTTATACAAAGAGAGAAATAACAAAGAGAATGAGGATGATTGTGATACCCATTGCAGCTGTCATTCCTGTCTGAGCCTTATAAGCTTCTTCTGTCTTCATGTCAGAGAACTGAGAAACAACCCAGAAGTAAGAATCGTTTGCATGGGATGCAACCATTGATCCAGCACCGATTGCCATAACAACAAGTACTCTTCCCAGTGGAGAAGCAAAGCCCATTGTCTCCATCAGAGGAACCATGATGGATGCTGTAGTGATCATAGCTACTGTACTAGCACCCATGCTGAGCTTGAAGATACAAGCTATGATGAATGGAACGAAGATGCCCAAACCTGAACCAGAGAGCCCCTGGATGGAAGCCTGGATTGGGAGAGCCTTAAGAATCTGACCGAAAGCACCGCCAGCACCTGTGATAGCCAAAATAGCTGCACTGTCTGTGATACCTGCAGAAACCCAAGTAAGAGTATTAGCCTTCTCCTGCTTAGGAATCATGCCGATAGCAAGGAATACACCGATGAGAAGAGCGACTACTGGCTTACCAAGGAATGTGAAGATATTAGCAATAGCGCCTGTTGCACCGATGATGGATACGACGGATGCAATACCGATGAGGATGATTGGAAGAAGAATAGGAGCGAAGCTCTGGAGTGTTCCAGGAAGCTTTCCATATTTCTTCTGGAGTTCTTCGAGAGTATATTCGCTGTTAGCCTCGATATGGATTGTAGAAGAAACCTTCTTGGCCCAAATGATGGCAACGATTACTGCTGGGATGGAAACCAAGAGACCTACGAGAATTGTAAGACCAAGATCTGCTCCAAGTGTTCCTGCCATGGCAATAGGACCTGGTGTTGGAGGAACGAGACAGTGTGTTGCATAGAGACCGCCGGAAAGAGCTGTTGCCATAACTGCAAGAGAAGTGTTTGACTGCTGTGCAAGAGCTCTGGAGATTGGAGAAAGGACTACGAAACCAGAATCACAGAATACAGGAATACCTGTGATGTATCCCATTGCACCCATTGCGACTACACTATTCTTCTTTCCTACGACCTTGAGAATAGCGTTTGCCATAGTAAGAGCTGCACCTGTCTTCTCCAAGATGGTTCCGATGATAGTACCACAAAGGATGACGATACCGATGCTGGTCATGATAGAGCCAAATCCTGAGTTGACCTTGTTGATGACCTCAGAAAGTGTCAAACCTGTTTCTGGGAACAGCCAGCCACCAACGATACCACAAAGAATTGCGATTACTGTCATGACAATGAATGGATGCATCTTCAGCTTTGAGATTGCAAGTATCATCAAGACGACAGAAACGATAATAAGAGCAAACAATAAGAACGTTGACATACTCTCCTCCTATTTTTTTAGGGACCTTAATCCCTTCTTTCTCATATATTCACCAAGCACCAATGAAACCATGAGCTCTTTTTCAAAGTCCTTGCACTCCT
>JALFYG010000156.1 GCA_022784805.1 Spirochaetales bacterium | reverse complement strand
TGATGCTTCTTATTCGCCTGCTGGTGGCCATAGCAGAGTGGAAATACCCGTTCCCATCCCGAACACGGAAGTAAAACGCTCTCGCGCCGATGGTACTGCGGCTCGTCCGCGGGAGAGTAGGTCGCTGCCAGCTTTTTTTATGCACTATTCAGCTGTGCTGAAGATTATATAGTCTCCTTCGAGACAGATTCTTGGATGGCCCTATAAGGGCCCTCTAATGAATATTTAGGTGCCCATAGCAGAGTGGAAATACCCGTTCCCATCCCGAACACGGAAGTAAAACGCTCTCGCGCCGATGGTACTGCAGCTTGTCTGCGGGAGAGTAGGTAGGTGCCTAATTTTTTTTTGCCTTAATTCTAGAAAATGTCCTCTTTTTGCCCATACAAAACATCTCTCTTTATGCTAAAATTTACTTATGGCAGCAGTTAAGTTTCAGAAGCCTGCTCTATTTCGTAAAGATATGGACGCTGTGCTTCAGACCATGGTTGATGAAAAGATTGGTCCAGGAGATAAAAAGAAACTATTTGTTAAGTCATATGCCACCTACTGTAAAAAGAAGGATGGTGTTGCTTTACGTTCATTTCTTGATGCAGTATCTATTTGTTTAAAGATATTGGGCCTCAATGAAGGCGATTCTTGTGCTATAAGTGTTTTGTCTCCAGAGATCTACTCGGAGGCATTCAGACGCTTTGGTATTAAGCCTTATCTAGTTGATGTGGATTCTGAAATGATGCCTGACTTGGATTCTGTCAGGGAAGGCATGACGAAAGGAGTCAAAGTTCTTCTTCTCTTCGAGCCTTTAGGTCTTCTTCCTTCTTCCATTTCTCCATTCAAAGAACTTGGAATTCCAATTATTGAGGATATAACTCAAAGTGTTGGAAGCAAGTTTGGTGAAGTATATCCAGGTGCCATTGGGGATATTATCATATCTGCAACAGAAGAAGATTCCATAGTGTCTACTGCTGGTGGTGCTGTTCTTCTTTCTGATAACGAAGAATATATAGCATTAATGAAAAAAGAGACCAGCGACTTCTCTCCATATATTGAGATGGCAGATATGAACGCTGCTCTTGGCATTGTCCAATTAGAGAAACTTCCATCTGTTGTATTACGTAGATCATCCATCTGGAGAATATACCAGAATGAAGTCTTGAAAAGAAATAGAGTCAAGGTCTTTGGAAATGGAAGCGTTGACTTTGAGATAAATGGATATGGATTTTCTTGTATAGTCAATGAACGACCTGACGAGACTATTGCTTTGGCTTTGAAGTACCAAGTGACAGCAAGAAAGACATTCAGCAAAGCAATAGGATCAAAGTATCAAGATCGTTTTGATAAGTATCCTAAAGCTGTGCCAGCTTTATCGAGAGCTGTAAGCTTTCCTTTGTATCCATTTTTGTCTCAATCTGAAATAGCTACAGTACAGAAAGTTGTGGGGATTCTAAGGTAGAGTATGAGTAGAGTAAAAAAAGTTCTGATTATCGCTCCAAGCATTAAGAGTGAAAGTAAAGAAGTGGCGAAAGAGATAGAAGAATATTTATCTGAAAAGAAAATAAGTGTTAGTTCTATCTTCATCGATTCTACTGAAGGTACCATGGATATCGGCAATGACATTGACCTGATCATTGCTCTTGGAGGAGATGGAACTGTACTCTATGCTGCCCGTTGTGCCGCCCCATATGGCACAACTGTTCTTCCTGTTAACCTTGGAACTTTTGGATATATCACAGAAATAGAGAAGACAGAGTGGAAGGAAAGCTTGAATGCTTACCTCTCTGGTGCCGATAACGTTTCAAAGAGATTGATGCTGAAAGTATCTGTCTATAGAAAGGGAAAGGAAATATTCTTCTCAAGAGGTCTTAACGAAGCCGTAATATGTTCCTCAGGTATTGCCAAGGTCATTAACCTTGGTCTAAGTATCGATAAGACCTTTGCAGGTAATTTCCGCTCTGACGGCATGATCGTCGCTACTCCTACAGGTAGTACTGGTTACTCTCTTGCTTCCGGTGGTCCAATATTGGACGCAGAAATGAGAGCTTTGATCATTACTCCTATCTGCCCATTCACTCTCTCCAACAGGCCTGTTGTTACAGGTGAGAAGGAAATAGTATTGGAAGTCTTGGAACATCAGAGGACAGATATTGTCTTGACCGTTGATGGTCAGGTTCTCTTTGAACTGGAAGAGAATGACAAAATCGTTGTGGAAATGAGCTCAAAGAGACTAAGGTTAATACACTCCACTAAGAGAAACTTTACAGAAGTCATCAGAGAGAAGCTCCATTGGGCAGGAGATATGAGAAATGCTTGAGAGTCTTCATGTCAGAAATTATGTACTCATTGATAGTCTTGATCTTGATTTCTCCGATGGCTTTACTTGTCTGACAGGTGAAACCGGAAGTGGTAAATCTATAATTCTTGGAGCTTTGTCTCTTCTTCTTGGCCAGAAGGCAGATAAAGAAGCTGTACGTAATGGTTCTGATATGGCGGAAGTATCTGGAACATTCTCTGTAACCAGCCCTGAAGTGACAGAGTGGTGCAAGGAACACGAAATAGAAGTTGAAGACAATTCCCTTATCCTTAGAAGAGTCATAAGGACAAATGGTAGATCCTCCTATAGTGTAAACGGTACTGCTTTGACTCGAGGGGAAGGGGAGGAATTGGGAATGCTTCTTGTTGATGTTTCAAGCCAGCACGCACATCAGTCATTAATGAAGAGCGACGTGCTGAGAAAAGTCCTGGACGAAGCATCAGGTTCCCTCTCCGCCTTGGAAAGCTACAGAGAGTCATATCTGGAGCTTGTAGAAACAGAGAATAAGCTCAAGGAGACAAAAGAGCTTATGGAGCGTAGCCAGGAAGAAGCTGACTACATGAAGTATTGCCTCTCTGAACTGGACAGCGCGGACTTGAAGGTAGGGGAGGAAGAGGAATTGAAGGAGAAACTTAACCTTCAGGCCTCCAGCGAATATATAGCTGAAAACCTGTCTTCTGCCCAAGACGAGCTTAGAAGTGCAACATCCTCTCTCTCTGAAGCGCTTTCATATATGAGAAAGGCAGAGAAGAAGGATCCTTCTCTTCTGGAGTATTCAGAAAGACTGGAAAGCCAATCAATCGAGACAGAAGATATTCTTGAAAGCATAAGGGACTATCTATCTTCCATGTCTTTCAGTGAAACAGAGATAGAGATGATGAACCAGAGAATCTCCGTAATTCAGAGAATGAAGAGAAGATTCGGAGGCTCTGTTGAAGCTGCCATTGAAGAAAGAGAGAAGTTTAGGGAGAAGTTAGAGATGATCTCAGACTCTTCCGATATTATTTCAAGCTTGGAAAAGAAGATAGAAAGACTCTCCAAAGAAGTGAATATCAGAGCAGATAAGCTCTCGACACTAAGAAAGAATGGTGCTGAAACCTTCTCAAAGAGAATAGAGGAAAAACTTCATAGACTAGGTATGGAAGCAGCTGTCTTCACCATTGCCGTCACTCCTCTTACTCAGCCAGGGCCTTATGGCAAAGATAAGATAGAGTATCTTATTGCTGCAAACAAGGGAGAGAAGACAAGCCTTATACAGGAAACCTCCAGTGGTGGAGAACTCTCGAGACTTATGCTTGCCATGAAGACCAGCATGGAAGGAAGCGGCAGCGTAGATACTATGCTCTTTGATGAAGTGGATGCAGGAATCGGAGGAAAGGTTGCTTCATATGTGGCCAAAGAGCTGAAAGATCTCTCCAAAACCAAGCAGGTCATCACCATCACGCACCTATCTCAGATAGCCAGTGAAGCAGACAGGCACTATAAGGTCTACAAGACAGAAGAGAATGGCAGAACCATAAGCCACATCAAACTTCTTGAGAAAGAAGAAAGAGTGAGAGAGATAGCAAGAATTCTTAGTGGAGACGAGAGCGAGATATCTCTTGAACACGCAAGAAAGATGCTTGGTGAATAATTTTTTGCTTTATAAAAGATTGTGTTTGATATTGGGTTATTTAATCTTGAGTGTAAATAGCCCATATTTTATTTCTCAATTTCTTAAAACCAATACTAACGGTATATTAATTACTCTCTGTTTTATACTAGTTATAATTTCATTATGTTCATTCTATTTGCTAACATTTAATAGACAAAGGAACTATGGAATGGAAAATAAACTTGCAGAGAATATAAGGGCATTTAGAAAAGAGAGACAATTGACTCAAGAGCAACTGGCAGAAGTCTTGAATGTTACAGTTGGTGCTGTATATAAATGGGAAGCGAAGTTATCTCGTCCGGAGTTATCTTTGATCATGGAGATGGCAGACTTTTTCGATACCTCCATGGATGTACTCCTTGGTTATGAAATGAAAGACAATAGAGTACAGGTGGTTGTAGGTAGATTAAAAGAGTACAAACTTAATAAAGCCCAGAGAGGCTTGTTGGAGGCCGAGAAGGCCTTGAAAAAAATAAATGCCCAAAGCCTTGCGCAATGGGCATTTATTGAAGAGTAATATTAACTCTTAACTGAAGTTAAGTATTCCGTAGATAGCCTCTGCAGTTTCTGCTGAGCACTTGACCTCTTTCTTTCCTGAGTAATAATGATAGACTTCATTCTGTAGCTTTCTCAAGTCTGGTTCTTTACCGACTTCCCTAAGTGTTCCAATTACCTTTGAAAGAGTAACTGCAACATTTTCATCCAAACCTTTCTCCTTGATTATTCTCAACATGGAGTCAACAGACTGGACCACAAGATCATCAAGCATTAACTGCTCGTTCTCTCTTCCATATGCCTGGATAAAGAACATGAGATCCTTGATCAAATCCATTCTCTTTTCATAGTTCATGTTACATTTTGATTTAAGGAGACTTCTGATCCATCTCATTGATACGCCAAGATTCTCAACAAGTCTTGCATCCATTTCGCCGACCTTGCTCTGGGAAAGAAGCATTGCATATACCTTAAGTGAGTTGATCTGGTCGATGAGAGTCTTCTCATCGATAGTCACCATGGCTTCATCAACCCATCTATATGCTTCATCGAGGACTCTCAAAGGAATATCAGAGTTAGTGATATGGTAGAGTTCTGGCTTAAGTCCACTCTGCTTAATCTTTGTTACATAAAGATTAATTCCCTTGTCGATGGATAAGGCAGGGAGGATTCTGAAGGAGAACTCTTCGTCAGTAGAAGTGTCTGCAACTGTTGTCTCAAACTCTTTTCCATCAACAGTGGAGATATCCTTCAGATAGTATTTACCATATCTACGTTTCCAGTTTTCGCTATTTGCCATGGAGACGTTCATATAGAAGTAGACGGCAGCCTCAACGTCTCCGTCCAAGCCTTTGATCTCTTCCTGGGCAATGAGCATTCCGTCTCCATGCTCCCTAATATTCGACTTAGCCTTCTTTAAGTCATTAAGGAAAGGAATCATCAGCTCTTCCTGAGTAAACTGCTGGAAGAGGGTTATTGCATGGATAGCGTACTTGATATCTTGTCTTGGTTCGATTCCACTTAACTCTGAGAAGAACCAACCACAGGAAGTAAAGGAGAAGTGCTTATATTTCATACCTGTCAAAAGGTGAGATAGCTTTTCTCTGTCCATCTGGGAGATTTCATATTTCTCTGATAGGTCAGAAATAAACTTCTTCATCTCTATCTTACCACAGAATACACTTCCTGCCTGTAACAACAAGTCTTCGCTGGAAATCTGGCCATTGAAGATAGAATTGATTTCTCTCTTAAATATAATGTCGATTTTGTCTCCTAGATTATTGAGGGCATCTCTTAGTCCTGTGCGCCATTTCTGGTTCCAACCATCTTCTCCACCAGTATGGCAGCCACAGTCCTTATACCATCTTGATACTCCATGGGAACAAGACCAGCTGGTTCCTTTGCCTTCTTCTCCCTTTCTTAGCTCAGCATGCTTTGTTGCAGGATGCTTTGCCATATAAGAGCCATAGTTATCGAAGACAAAGTCGTCTCTTTCATTTACCTTCCTGATAAGGGCGGCAAGAGCCATATCGCCATATGGTTCATGGTGACCATAGATTTCTCCGTCTGTTGCAGTGTGAATAAGAGGAGACTTATCACGAGCCTTGATATCCAAAAGAGTAGAGTAGAGGGAATCTGCATTTCTCAGATAGTGGCCGAAGGAGATGCCTGATGCCAGTCCTGGCTCATAGAAGAATGCTGTAATCTCTCCGCCTCTCTTACCTGTGAGGATGTATGGCTCTCTGTATGGAGCTGGGTTGGATCCAAGATCCACCATCTTTCCATCATCTGTCTCAACTTTCTGGCACTGCCAAGGAGAGAGAATGATGAATTTAATGCCAGCTTCACTTAATAAATCGATAACCGTCTCATTAACTCCACATTCAGGAAGCCACATTCCTTCCGGATCTCTCTGGAAATGATACTGGAAATCTTCAATACCCCAGGCTATCTGAAGCTTTGCGTTTTCTTCTTTATCCAATGGAAGAATGGAATGGTTAAAGCCCTGAGGAATGGCGTTACCATGTCCAAGTCTCTTGATACTGTCTCTGTCAGCCTCTCTCAATCCATCTACAACCTCAGGATGATTGTTGTCCAACCAGGAGAGAAGAGTAGGGCCGAAATTGAAGGACAAATAAGCGTAATTATTTGTAAGACTAACAATTCTTCCAGAATAATCAAGATATCTTGATGATAGATTTGCTGCATAACAGCTATCATATATTCTTTCATTCCAATCCACCCATGGGCTTGCACTAGGCTGTTTGGAGATTATTCCAGTCTTGGGGTTTTCCCTTGGTGGTTGGTAAAAATGTCCATGTAAAATAAGGGATGTTTTACTCATGTTTTTAGTCACTCCATCCTAGATTTTACCATAAATCGGTTTAATTTAAAGAAAAATCGTTCCATCCTCACTTCGTTGACTAAATTGCCAATATTTAGGTAAATTTAAGGTTGGAGAAATTGCAGATGGTACTTGTTAATCTTGAGCAGTTGTCTACGGATGAATTAAGAAATCTTTCCGAGCAAGAAAAGATTGATGGTTTTGATGTACTTAGTCGTGAAGAACTCATTCAGGAACTTACTGATAAATATGAAGAAGAATATACAGCCTATGGTTTGGATGATGACAAAAAGTCAGAGCTAAACCTTAAGTATGTTTCTTCCTTTACTGACTACATCGACAACTCCGAGAATGTTACTCAGCTTCCAGGTGTTGAGGATTTGCCAGATCATTATGAAGAGACTTCTATTCATTTATTAAGTAAGAACTCTGACTGGGGTTATGCTTTCTGGTCCATTTCCACTTTGGATCAGGAAAAGATAGATGAGAAGAAAGGTGTCCCTCTTCTCTTGGTTACTCTTGTGACCAAGAATGGTGAAAAAGAGTGTTATGATATTCCGATCTCTGAAGAAGATGATGAGTGGAATATCGGTTTCAGTTACGAGAGCAAGTCTATTCTTGTTTCACTCTGTGTAGACTATCCGGACGGCACAAGAGATACCTTGGCTCAGTCCAAGCCTATCGAGATGAGTTCATCCTATTGGATCGACCATAAAGATAAGATGAAAGAGAATGATTCCCTCTTTAAGATCTATCTTTCTCTCATTACCACCAAGACAGGTGACATCATCAATAACTCTATAGTAAGAGAAATACTTGCCGATTACGCAGAAGGAGGTGAAGCGTGAACAAGATTAATCTGATGCTTCATGCACATCAGCCTTATGTAAGGCATTTGGAATATGAGAAGTTTTTGGAAGAAGATTGGCTCTATGAAGCTTTGAACGAATCTTATATTCCTCTCTTGAGAATGCTTAGAAAGCTGGATGAAGATAATGTTGATTATCGTTTCTCCATCTGTTTTTCACCAACTCTGATTTCAATGCTTGAAGATGAGCCTTTGCAGGAAAGATTCATCAAGTATCTTGAGCGTCACATCGAGCTTGGTGAAAAAGAAGTCCAGAGAACAAAGAATGAAGAGAAAGAGTGCCATGAAATGGCAAGAATCTATCTGAAAGAGACTAAGCTTAACCTTGAGCTTTATCTTAATCTTGATAGAAATATTCTCAAAGAGTTCAAGAGACTCTCAGAGATAGGAAAGATTGAGCTTGTGGCTTCCGCCGCTACTCATGCCTTCCTTCCTCTTTATAAAGACTACCCAGGTGCAGTCAACGCTCAGATAGCAGTCGGCATCAGCACACATAAGAGAGTCTTTGGACAGAATCCTAAGGGATTCTGGCTTCCTGAGTGCGGATATTATCCAGGACTAGAGAAGCTTTTGGTGGACAATGGAGTGGAGTGGATTCAGCTTCCTTCCCAGTCTGTCATCAGTTCTCCAGATAAGTCACAGTTCGGTGGATATAGACCAATCTTGATGCCAGGCGGCTTAAAGGCTGTAGCAAGAGACTGGAATCTTACTAATCTTGTTTGGTCAGATAAGACTGGATACCCATGTGATCCTGATTACAGGGAATTCTATCGTGACATCGGATACTACCTTCCAATGGATTATGTAAGACCATATATGCATGAGCCGATGCTCAGAGTCTTCACTGGTTATAAGTATTACTCCATTACAGGTAACACTGAAGAGAAGGTCTATTACTCTCCAAAGAAGGCTCAGGAGAAGGTTGCACTTCATGTCGACAACTTCCTCTACAACATCAGAAAGAAGGGTAAGCTTTTGGATGCATATGGAATCCAAAACCATGTATTTAACCTTTTCTTCGATGCTGAGCTTTTCGGTCACAGATGGTATGAAGGACTCTCATGGCTTGAGAAGGTGATCAGAGCCCTTGCCCAGGATAATAAGACTTATGAAATGGTCTCAGCTTCTTCTGTAATCGAAGATGATGAAGACTATGATGAGATCAGAATCAATGAGACAAGCTGGGGCCCAAGAGGTGGGGCAGATACTTGGCTCGATTCTTCCAATGCCTGGATATACAGACACACCATTAAGGCAATTGAAAGAATGCAGGAGCTGACAGAACGCTTCCCAGACCAGGGATCCTTGAAGGGACGCTTCTTGAATCAGGCATCCCGTGAACTGTTGCTTGCTATGGCATCTGACTGGCCATGCATCATTCATGACAACACTTCATCCAGCTATGCTGAGAAGAGAATCAAGAATCATCTTGGCTCCTTCAATGTAGTACACTCATCTATGTGTAGAAATACAGTAAACACAGAGTGGCTTATCAAGGCGGAGAAGCGAAACGCCATCTTCCCTGATATGGATTATAGATATTTTGAAAAGAAATAATATGAGGCCGGGGTTCCGGCCTTTTCTATTCGGATATACCCCAATTTTATTTAATTGATGTAATTCTTTATCATTACAACAATTAAGAAAAATATAAAAAAATTCTAAAAAATCGGTTGACTCAATTACTCCAAATCTCTAATATATCCATGTTCTTGCGGCCGTGGTGGAATTGGTAGACACGCTAGCTTGAGGTGCTAGTGCTTTAACGGGCTTGGAGATTCGAGTTCTCTCGACCGCAATACCCAGTGATCCTGGGTTTTTTAATCGGAGGATTAGCTCAGCGGGAGAGCGCCTGCCTTACAAGCAGGATGTCACAAGTTCAATCCTTGTATCCTCCAATGACCGGCAACGGTCATTTTTTTTTGCTCTCTCGACACTACTTTATCCTTGGTGTAGTCTATACGGGGAGGCAAATATGGATGCTGTCACTCACTATACTTTGACATTCGTCTTATATTCATTTATTGGCTATTTATGTGAAGTAGCATACTGTTCAATTGGACAGAGACACTTGGTGAATAGAGGTTTTCTTTATGGACCATGGCTTCCTATCTATGGCTTCGGTGGTTTGATCGTCGATATATTCCTCGTTCCTATTTCCTCTTATCCACTTCTTGTGTTTATCGCGGCAATAATACTTACAAGTGCTGTTGAATATGTTGGTTCCTGGGCACTTGAAAAGATATTCTCCATCAAGCTCTGGGATTACTCAGAACACAAATTTAATATTAATGGAAGAGTCTGCCTCTTGAACTCATCTCTCTTTGGCTTGATGAGCATGATTCTTGTCTATGGAGCTTATCCATGGATACAGAAGGCTTTTGCCATGATTCCTGTATTGATTGCAGAGAGACTTGGAGACCTGTTGAGAATACTCTTTGCTGTTGACTTGACTCTGTCTGTAATTAAGATGAGCGCATTCAAGAAGGCTCTTGGAGAAGTCAGAGAGAAGGCTAAGAGTGTCGAAGCCAAGGTTCAGGAGCTTAAGAGTCTTGGTAAGAGCGAACTCAGCGAAGAGTTCAGAATCAAGCTTACCCTGGAACTTGAAGAACTTCGTGACAAGACAAGAAACAGCTACACAAGAATCATCTCTGCTTTCCCATCTGCTACAAGTAAGCATGAAGAGGTCAAGCAGCAGCTACAGAATATTCAGACTTGGGCTAAGGAACGCAGAGAGGCTAGCCTTGAGATGAAGGCAAAGATCAAAGAGACAAAAGCTGAATATAAAGAGAAAGTCAAAACTATCAATGACAACGCCAAGGGTAAGAAAAATGACTAACTATAAAAGCATTGAGAAAATGGTAAAAGATAAGTCCCCTGATACAGTTCTTGTGGCTGTATCAAAGACAAAGCCAATAGAGAGCATCATGGAGGCTTATGAGGAAGGCGCAAGAATCTTTGGTGAAAACAGGGTTCAGGAGATTGTCGCCAAGTTTTCTCAAGAAAAAAAGAGAGATATGAAAGTCTATCTTATTGGACAGCTACAGTCCAATAAGGTAAAGAAAGCTGTGCTTTATGCAGATAGAATCGAGTCTGTGGACTCAATTCCTCTCTTGGAGAAGATCAACACAGAAGCTGGAAAGATTAATAAGAAGATGGAGATACTCCTTGAAGTCAACTCATCATTCGAGGAGCAGAAGTCTGGCTTCAGAACAAGGGAAGAGGTTATAGAGGCCGCTTCTCTTGCTTCTAAGCTTGAAAACATAAATCTCGTTGGCTTGATGACTGTAGGTCCATTGGGGAGTGACGATGATAAGAACAGAAAGGCTTTTCTATATACAAAAGAAATCTTTGATGAAATCAGTAAGACTCATCCTCTCTCAGTCCTGTCCATGGGAATGAGCGGTGACTGGGAAAGCGCCATAGAGTGTGGCAGCACTGAAGTCAGAATCGGTACGGCAATATTCGGAGGACGAAGTTGAAAAAAATTATAGCTCTCATCCTTATTATTTCCCTGGTTTTCTCGCTATCAGCGGAGACCATTACTCACTCTTCCTTCAACTATAAGTATGAGAGCTATGAAGAAGAGGAGTTTCCTCTTTGGACAATAGAACTGAGACGAGCTGAAACAGTATTCTTCGGCTCTTTGGTCTTCACTGTCCCTATTTCTTCAGTTGCAATAGGCTTGTTGTCTAATCAAGGAATAATAAACTTCAACAACACAACCCAGGCTGCTCTTGTTAATCTTTCAGCTGCTGCTGGACTATCATTGGTCGTTGCAGCTGTAGACTGGGTCTTGGGGAAGATGGAATAAGGCTTATGGTCAGAGATAAAGAGTATAGTTTTATTGCAGAAGAAGAGGGAAGGCTGGATGCCATAGCCTCATCTTCCTTGAATATCCCCAGGTCTGTGTTTTCAAACTCTTCCACAGTAATCAAAGTAAACGGAAAGGAAGCAAAGAAATCCAGAAAGCTAAAGGTAGGAGAAGAAGTATTCATCTCTTATAAAGAGGAAGTCCTTGAAGGCCTAGAGAAGGAAGAGATTCCTTTGGATATCCTATATGAAGACGATGATATTCTTGTGATCAATAAGACACAGGGTATGACGGTGCATCCTGGAGCAGGAGTGTATTCTGGAACTCTTGCCAACGCTCTTCTCGGCCTCTATGGCGATGACTTCGATACCTGTGGCGATTCACTTCGTCCTGGAATCGTACACCGCTTGGATAAGGACACATCAGGCGTTATGGTAATTGCCAAGACAAAGGAAGCCCATGCTGACCTTGCTCTTCAATTCTCATCCCATTCAAACGAGAAATACTACATGGCCCTCTCCAAAGGTTTTTTTACAACCACTGAAGGTGTCATAGAAAAAAGGATAGTCAGGGACAGAAATAACCGTAAGAAATACACTGTTACAAATAATGTGACTGAAGGCAGGGATGCCCTTACCAAGTGGAGAGTACTTTCACAAGGGGAGAACTACGCTCTCTTGTCTCTTCGTATCTATACAGGAAGGACCCATCAGATAAGAGTTCATCTCTCATCCATCTCCCATCCTGTCCTTGGAGACCCGATATACTCTAGAAAGGATGAGAAGTATCCTGACGCCACGCTGATGCTCCACGCTTATCGCCTGGTCTTCGATCATCCAACGACAAAAGAAAGAATGGTGTTCCGCGCTCCGCTTCCCGAAAGATTCTTTTCTATTTTTGAGAAAGAAGGAATAGGTTGGAGTGGGGATAGACAATGTGATAATATATCCCTATGAGGTTTTTGATCCTTAAATCAGTAAATAATGTTTATTCTTCCATTTCCCTTGATGACGGCAAAAGTTACACCTGCCGCTTGAAGGGGAAGGTGATGAAAAATAGTAATGAGTATAACCCAGTGGCGGTGGGGGACATTGCCATTGGTGAAAGTTATAGTGACACGGAAGCTTTGATTACAGCCATCGAAGAGAGAAAGAGCGGCTTTACCCGTTGGAATGTGAAAGCCTCCCTTAACCAGACAATTGCCGCTAACCAAGATCAGACAGCAATAGTGCTGTCCTCTGTCTCTCCTCCTTTCCGTCCACGCTTTGTGGACAGGGCCATTGCCTCAAACTGGGGCTGCGACATTCTCCTTATTATGAATAAGGCTGACTTTGATCTTGACGAGTTTGAGGAAGAGAGGTGGACTCTTTACAGAGAGCTTGGATATAACACAATTGAAGTCTCTTCATACACAGGACAAGGAATAGAAGAGCTGAAGGAAGAACACCTGAAAGGAAGAGTCACAGCCTTTGTGGGACAATCAGGAGTCGGAAAGTCTACATTAATCAATACGCTTCTAGGGACAAATGAGAGAACAGGCGCCGTTTCTGAAAAATATAATAGGGGACGCCATACTACAAACCACTCTGTTTATCTTAAGGGAGATGACTTTGCTCTTATCGATACCCCCGGTGTAAGAGAGATACAGGTTCCTATGGAAGAGATGATCAGTGTCAGAAACTCTTTCCCTGAACTTGTTTCCCCTGGCTGCCAATATCCCGATTGCCTTCATAGGGGCGAAGATGGCTGCGTAGTAGAGGATATGGTTGAGGATGGAACCATCCACTACGACAGGTATGAAAGCTATCTGAGAATCTTGGAATCCTTGGAAGAGAGAAAACCTCTTTGGCAAAGGAAAAAGAGTTACAATGGAAAATAGAACTGTAATAGACATTGAATTTGATAAGGTTCTTAATGGAATAAAGAAAAATGCACTCTCCTCTGAGGGACGAGACGCCATCATGCCAGATCTCTTTACCTCAGACACATCTGTACTGGAAGAGAGATATGTAAAAATAGATACTCTGATGAATAAGCTTCAAGGGGAGACAGCCCTTGAGCCTTTTCCTTCCATTTCCCATCTCTTTTCATATGTAAAAAAGACAAATAGAGACATAGAAGGAAGCGATATCTATAAGTGTGGCGAGTTTCTACACGCTTGGCATGCGCTTCTTCTCTTCGACGAAAGAGAGAGTGAGATATTGAAAGAAGACATTGCCCTCTCTTCCGATATCCTCTCTTCCCTCTCTCCTGAAGGGGACGTGAATGAGAATCATCCTCGCTTGAGGCCTCTTTTGAAAAAGAGGGAGGAAGCGAAGAATGAGAGATTCCAATTCTCCTCCAGGTTTATCCAGCAAAATAGAGGCATTGTCCAGAATGACAATCCATTATATAGAAATGAGAGAGTAGTCATTCCTATCAAAAGCAGCGAAAAGAGAAATGATGAATACTATATCTCCGGCCAAAGCGGAAGCGGTGGAACCACATTCGTAGAGCCTTTCGAGCTAGTAGACTTAAATAACAGAGTAGTATTGGCAGAAGAGGAGATAAGGTGCGAGAAGCTAAAGATTCTTCATGAACTCTCTGAGAAGGTGAGAAATATCCTGCCTTTCCTGAAGAAAGCTCTCTCTGAAGTAATAGACTTTGATTTCCATTATGTATTCGCCCTTTGGGCCTTGAAGAACAAGGCACGGCACCCAAGAAGGGAAGAGAGAGTTTCCCTGGTAGCTGCACGTCATCCACTTTTAGGCGCTAAGGCTGTTCCAGTTACAATAACATTAGATGAAGGGACAAAAGTTCTTGTTCTCAGTGGCGCCAACGCTGGCGGTAAGACAGTTACAATGAAGACACTGGCTCTATCTGTGATGCTTAATCAGATGTGCTCATTCATTCTTGCAGACGAACTCTCCTCTCTTCCTCTCTTCGATAGCATTTGGACAGACATAGGAGACGGTCAGAGTATAGAAAAGGAAGCCTCCACATTCTCCGCCCATATGTCCAACATCGCTTATATCACACGTAAGTGCTCTGGGCGTAGCTTGATCATTCTTGATGAGCTCGGAAGTGGAACTGACCCGGAGGAAGGAAGCGTACTCTCTGTGGCAATACTCAGATACTTCTCAAAGAAATCATATCTCACTATATGTACATCCCATTACTCAGGGGTAAAGAACTTTGCCTACACCACAGAGCATATGACCAATGCCAGCATGGAGTTTGATGAGAAGACAAGTCTTCCTACTTACCATGTGCTTTCCGGAATCCCTGGAGACAGCCATGCCATCTCCACTGCCAAGCGAAGCGGAATGCCAAAAGAGATTGTGGCAGAAGCCACAGAGAACCTGGGAAAGGGCAGCGAAACCAGCGCAAGAATAATCACCAGCCTATTATCAAAGTCAAGGACACTGGATAGAAAGATATCCCTGGCAGAAAACGCCAAGAGAGAAGCCGAGAACAAGACAAAGGCTTTGATGGAGGAAGAGAAAAAGCTGAAGGAAAAGATTCTTGAAGCAGAAAAAGAGGGATTAAGGGAACTTAATGATTACCTCTCATCCTCAAGGCGGGAGCTGGAGAACCTAGTAAAGGCAGTAAAGACTGGTACTCTTACCAAGGAAAAGACAAAGGAAGTAAAGAACTTCATCGAGGGAATCGAGAACTCAGAGAAGAAGCTGAGAGATAATCTCAAGGAAAAAGAAGACGACGAAGTTGATTTAAGCAACAACGCAGCATTCCAGAAGGGTGACGAAGTCCTATGTGGCTCTGCCCGTACCCGTGGCTTGATCCTTGAAGAGAGAGGTAAGGGTAGATTCTATGTCTCCTTGGAAAATGGCCTGAGGATGGAAGTTAAGGGGAACATGCTGAAGCATGCCAAGCCTGAGAAGGCTGTCTCCGTCTCTTATACTTCTTCCACTAGAAAAGCCGAGTATGAAATGGATGTAAGGGGTAAGACTCTCAAAGAGACTGAAGAGATGTTGGACTCTCAGATAGAAGCGGCCCTGTTGAGAAATATGTCATCTTTCTCAATAATTCATGGATATGGAGACGGAATACTCCAGAGAGGAGTACACGAATACCTCAAAAAAAACCGGTTCGTCAAAGACTACCGGTTCGCTCTTCCTGAAGATGGAGGTATGGGAAAGACCTATGTCATCCTTTCTTCTCAGGAAGCTGGGCAATGACAACAGAGACAAAGAGTATCAGACAGCCAAGAAGCTCTCTTCCGCTCATTGTTTCGTTAAGGATTATTGCTCCTCCTACAACTGACCATGCACTCTCTAGGGACAGGGCAAGGGTTGCCTTGGTTGGCTGGACATATTTCTGGCCAACTACCTGGAATGTGTAGGCAAGTCCACAGGAGCCGATACCAGCATAAAGAATAGGAATAAGGGCAGCCTTGATATTGCTGATTGTTGTTGTCTCGACAAAGGATCCGATGATAAGACAGATGATTCCTGCTGTCAAAAACTGTAGGGCAGAGAGATCCACGCCATTGAAGGCCTTTCCCACCTTATCTATATACATAATGTGAAGGGCAAAAAGAATGGCGCATCCAAAGATGATTACGTCTCCCTTACCGATTCCTCCTTCATGGTTAATGGATAATAAGAATGCTCCCACCAAGCCTCCGAATACACACATCCAGATTCTCTTTGATACCTTCTTTCCAACAAGGAGGGAAAGGATAGGAACAATAAGTGTATATAGGCTTGTAATAAATCCAGCCTTTCCAGCTGTTGTGTATTTGATACCTATCTGCTGAACCATTGATGCGGCTCCTATCAGGAGTCCACAGATAAAAGAATGGAACAAAAGAGACTTAATATATTCTTTGTCTTTTCCTTTAAGTATCTTTATAAAAAGTGGAAGAAGAACAATGAAACCTATGCACATTCTTATTCCGTTGTACATAAAAGGACCGATTGCATCTGCAGCTTGGCTCTGGAAAGCAAAAGTGAATCCCCAAATAAGGGATGCAGCCAAGAGTAATAATACAGCTTTATTTTCTTTCATAAGGTGGAAGTATATCCAAAGAAGATTTCTCTTTAAATAGAAATGATGGAAATTCATTCATAGAGAATTAAAAAGTTATCCTTTTAACTGGACTTTTAATAGGTTAACATAATACCAAGGAGACAAACTATGTCTGATTACATGAATGGAACAGGAATTCAATACCACTTGAGGATACAGAAGGGTGATGTGGGAAGATATGTTATTCTTCCTGGAGACCCAAAGAGAGTGCCGATGATTGCAAAATACCTTGATGACCCTGTCTTTGTTGCAGATAACAGAGAGTATGTCACATACACAGGAACTCTTTTGGGTGAAAAGGTCAGTGTAACAAGTACTGGTATCGGAGGCCCAAGTGCATCTATTGCCATGGAAGAACTCTATAAGTGTGGAGCCGATACTTTTATCAGAATGGGAACATGTGGAGGAATAGCTCTTCCTGTCATCGGAGGAGACGTAGTAATCGCAACAGGAGCTGTAAGAGCTGAAGGAACAAGCCGAGAGTATGCCCCTATAGAGTTCCCTGCTGTTGCAGACTACGATATTGTCATGGCATTGAGAAAGGGTGCAGAGAACCTAAATCTCAGAAGCCACACAGGCGTAGTCCAGTGTAAGGACTCTTTCTATGGCCAGCATGACCCAGATGTCATGCCGGTATCCTATGACCTTAAGACAAAGTGGGAGGCTTGGAAGAGACTTGGGGTCCTTGCTTCTGAAATGGAGTCAGCAGCTCTCTTTGTATGTGCAGCTCACCTTGGAGTAAGATGTGGAAGTGAATTCTTTGTTGTAGGTAACCAGGAGAGAGAAGCTCTTGGTATGGACAACCCTAAGCTTCACGACACAGAGCCAGCCATAAAGGTTGCCATTGAGGGTTTGAAAGTCCTGATTGAGGAAGATAGAAAGAAGGGTAGGTAAGACTCAGGAGTAGAGTCTTGCTCCCTTCCCAATCCAATATGCTTTTCTTTCTTCCAAAAGCTTATCCAAATCTTGGTCCTTGTCTGCTTCTTTATCGATTTCGAAGATAAAGAGCTCCAGACCTAATGTGGAATATGCACTCTGAAGACTCTTTTCAGGGTGCATTCCCAAGTCCAGTTTAAATCTCTCTTTTGAGAAAGATGCCACAGCATCTTCCGTCTTATAAAGATAGATCTCATCTGTCTTCAGATTCTTGATCATTATGATTGCTCTTATTTTATCTTCTCTAAGAAATTCCTTAGGTATTGCCATAATCAGAATTTTAAGAAAATTGTTTAGAAATTTGAAGGTCTGTATAGAATTATGAGAATAATATTTGTAACTGGAAAAAATATGAATATATATTATTATAGACAAAAATAATCGTTTATCGTCTTTTATTACTAAAATTTATTTTCATTTGATTTATATAGCTTTCCTTTTCCAAAATCACAACTTATACTTAGAAAAGTTAGACTTAGAGGTAAAGCTATGGAACAGCAAATTCAGGATCTCATCGCTTCCATAAAGAAAGATGGAATCGAGTCCGCTACAAATGAAAGCAAAAAGATTTTGGAAGAGGCCAGAAAAGAGGCCGAGAGAATTGTCTCTGAAGCAAAGAAGGAAAGAGATAAAATTATTGCTGACGGTAAAAAGACAATTGAAATTGAAAGAGAAAGCAGTATATCCAGCGTAAAGCAGGCAGCAAGAGATGTTTCCCTGACACTTCGTAAGAATTTGGAAGAAAAGTTCCAGAAGATTCTTGGTCAGAAAGTATCTGCAGCTCTCGATGAAAAAGTACTTGCCGAAGCCATTGTGGCTGTAGTCAAGGGAGAAAGCAATGGATGTGACGTGGAAGTCAGCAAGGATATGGTTGATAAAATCAACGCCATACTTACTTCCCAGTTCTCCAAAGACCTTGAAAATGGAGTGACACTCCGTGCTTCATCTTCCGTGACTGGAGGATTTAAGGTCTACTCAAAGGATGGATCATCTTATATTGATCTCTCTGATGAGGAAATAACAAAGCTTCTCTATCCTTATCTTTCATCATCATTGAAAGAAATGTTCTAAGGAGCTCGGTGTGGCTGAATACATTTATTTCGCTGCTTCTCTGCCCTCTGTCTGGATGGATAAGCCCTCTCCAATGAAATATGAAGAGTTTTTAAGCAAAGCCAAGGAACAGTTAAATGACAAAGACTTTGCTGAGCTTGAAAAGGCTTCATTTTCCCATAGGGATGGAAAGGTCACCAACAGAATTGTAAAGGATTGGGACAGCTTTAATTTCACATTCAGCGAAATGCTGGTGACACAAAGGGCCATAAAGAATGGAAAAGGAGATGATCCTCAATACAGATCCAGAGCCCCAAGAGATGAAAACTTAGAGAAAAAAGCAAAGGAAATACTTGCCATCCAAAATCCATTGGATGCTGAAAAGGCAATTCTTGGAGAGTATTTCGAGTTCCTTTCATCTCATCCAGTTTCTTCTCCATTCAGCCTTGATGCCTTGATTATTTATGGCCTCAAGTTGCAGATCAAAGAAAGAGTCGCTGCATTTAGTGAAGAAAAGGGAAGAGAAGAATTTGACCGTCTCTATAGAGACATCCAAAGTGTAATAACATCAAGGAGTGATTATGGACTATAAGACTGGGCGGGTTGCAGGTGTCAACGGCAACCTTGTCAAAGTAAAGTTTGACGAAACTGTAATCAAAAATGAGGTTGGCTATATCCTTGTGGGTGAAGAAAAGCTCAAAGGTGAGGTCATTAGAATCACAGGAGAGGTGGCTGACCTTCAGATATATGAAGATACATCAGGAATCAAGGTCGGAGATGAAGTAAGGTTCACAGGAGAAATGTTGTCTGTAGAATTGGGTCCTGGTCTTTTGACCCAGGTCTTCGACGGTCTTCAGAACCCTCTCCCACAGCTTGCTGAAAAGTGTGGCTTCTTCTTACAGCGTGGTGTTTATCTTGATCCTATTCCAAATAATGAATGGGAGTTCACGCCTTGTGTAAAGAAGGGTGACGAAGTGGCGGCTGGTGACGCAATCGGTAGTGTCCAGGAACTGTTGTTTACTCACAAAATCATGGTTCCTTTCACTCTTCCAGGTTTCTGGACAGTGGAATCCATCGTAGAGAAGGGAAAGTATGCCGCCCGTGACACAGTTGCTGTCATAGTCAATGACAGGGGAGAGAAGAAAGAACTCTCCATGATCATCACTCAGCCTGTCAAGGTTCCTATCAAGTGCTACGAAGAGAGAGTAAGACCAGATGAGCCGATGGTTACAAAGATCAGACTCATCGATACCTTCCTTCCTGTTGCAAAAGGTGGAACATATTGTATTCCTGGCCCATTCGGTGCAGGTAAGACTGTTCTTCAGCACCTTACAAGTAAGAACGCAGACGTTGACATCGTAATCATCGCTGCCTGCGGTGAGCGTGCTGGTGAAGTTGTTGAGACACTTAAGGAGTTCCCAGAGTTGATCGACCCTAAGACAGGAAGATCCCTTATGGAAAGAACCATCATCATCTGTAACACATCAAGTATGCCTGTTGCAGCCCGTGAAGCCAGTGTATACACAGCCGTAACCATGGCTGAGTACTATAGAAACATGGGACTTGATGTTCTTCTTCTTGCAGACAGTACTTCCCGTTGGGCTCAGGCAATGAGAGAGATGAGCGGAAGACTTGAAGAAATTCCTGGCGACGAAGCATTCCCTGCTTACTTGGAGTCAAGAATTGCAGAATTCTATGAAAGAGCTGGAAAGGTAAGACTCCGCGATGGCTCCTATGGTTCCGTCACAATTGGTGGAACTGTATCTCCTGCAGGTGGTAACTTCGAAGAACCAGTTACTCAGGCTACTCTTAAGGTTGTGGGTGCATTCCATGGTCTTTCCCGTGAAAGATCAGACGCTAGAAAGTATCCTGCCATCGACCCATTGGATTCCTGGAGCACATATGAAGGCGTTATCAACAAGAAAGATGTTGATTATGCATACTCATTTGTAAGACATGGAAGCGAAGTCGGTCAGATGATGAAGGTCGTCGGTGAAGAAGGAACAACCCTTGAAGACTATATCGTCTATCAGAAGGGTGAGTTCGTTGATTCTTGTTACTTCCAGCAGAACTCCTTCGACCCAGTCGACGCCACGGTAACAATCGAGAGACAGCAGCACGTCTTCTCTGTTCTCTTGGATATTCTTTCTTCTGATTACCAGCTGAAAGATAAAAAGGATGCAAGAAACTTCTTTAACCAGCTTAGACAGCGTTTCTTGGATTGGAACGGTACTCCTGAAAACACTCCTGAATATGAAAAGGGAGAGAAGGAGATCAGAACCTTCTTTGAAGAGAGAAAGAGGTGAGCCATGCAGAAAGTATATACAAAGATTGAATCAATAGTAGGAAACGTCATCTCTGTAAAGGCTGATGGCGTAAGAAGTGGAGACTTGGCTGAGGTTACTACATCTACAGGTAAGTCATATGCAAACGTAATCAAGCTTGATGGTGACTTGGTATCTCTTCAGGTATTCTCTGGCGCAAGAGGAATCAGCACAGGCGACAGCGTCAGATTCCTTGGTGTCCCTATGAGAGTAAGCTTCTCAGACAACCTTCTTGGAAGAGTCTTTGATGGAGCTGGAAAGCCAAGAGATAATGGCCCGGTTCTTGAAGACAATATGATTCCTATCGGAGGACCATCTGTAAACCCGGCAAGAAGAATCGTACCAAAGAACATGATCCGTACCGGTATCCCGATGATTGACGTATTCAACACTCTTGTTGAATCCCAGAAGCTTCCTATCTTCTCAATCAGCGGTGAACCATATAACCAGCTTCTTGCACGCATCGCCATGCAGGCAGAAGTCGACATCATCGTCCTCGGTGGCATGGGTCTCAAGTATGATGACTATCTCTTCTTCAGAGATACTCTCAATACTTCCGGTGCTCTTTCCCGTACAGTTATGTTCATCCATACTGCAGCTGACCCGACAGTAGAGTGTACTCTGGTTCCTGATTTGTCTCTTGCTGTCGCTGAGCAGTTCGCTCTCCAGGGAAAGAAGGTACTTGTCCTTTTGACAGATATGACAAACTATGCCGATGCTTTGAAAGAAATGGCCATCACAATGGACCAGGTTCCTTCAAACAGAGGTTACCCAGGAGACTTGTATTCCCAGCTTGCTGCTAGATATGAGAAGGCTGTAGACTTTGAAGGCGCTGGCTCCGTAACTATTCTTGGTGTCACAACAATGCCTGGTGACGACGTTACTCACCCAGTTCCAGACAACACAGGATACATCACAGAAGGTCAGTACTATCTTAAGCATGGCCACATCGAGCCATTCGGTTCCCTTTCTCGTCTGAAGCAGAACGTCAACAAGGATACAAGAGACGACCACAGAGCTCTTATGGATGGTATGATCAAGCTTTACTCTGCTTATAAAGATTCTCTTGAAAAGAAGAGTATGGGATTCTTGATGTCAGACTGGGACGAAAAGCTTCTCAAGTACGGAGAAATGTTCGAGAAACAGCTTATGGACTTAAGTGTCAACATTCCTCTTGAAGAAGCATTGGATACAGGTTGGAAGATTTTGAGCGAGTGTTTCCTACCAGAAGAAACTCTTCTCAAGTCAGATTTGATTTCCAAGTACTGGCCTAAGTGAGGGTGATAGACTGTGGCAAAGATTAAGCTGACCAAGAATGAGCAGAAGAAGCAGAAAGACTCCTTGAAGCAGTTCAACCGCTATCTGCCTACACTTCAGCTGAAAAAACAGCAGCTTCAGACGGTTATCCGTCAAAGCCATGCTGAAATAGAAGAGTTGAGGG
>JALFYG010000109.1 GCA_022784805.1 Spirochaetales bacterium | reverse complement strand
GATGTCACTGTGGTCTCCGGTGGAGGCGACAACATGATGAGCGCCATAGGAACGGGAGCCTTGAGAGACGGGGAACTTACCATAAGCCTTGGAACAAGTGGAACACTCTTTGCCTCTTCTTCTCTTCCGCTAATAGACGAGAAGTGTAGGCTCGCTTCCTTTGCCTCCTCTCACTCTTCCTTCCTACCTCTTCTCTGCACCATGAACTGCACTGTTGCTGAGGAAGTCTTGAGAAAGGAAATGGGAATAGATGTGAAGGAATTTGTCTCTTTGGCATTCCATGCCCCTTTAGGCTCTGAGGGCCTTATCCTTCTTCCTTTCTTCAACGGAGAAAGAATTCCTGATTATCCCAATGGGGAAGCAGTTCTTGGTGGCATGAATATGACCAACGTAAAGAGGGAAAACATAGCCCGTGCCGCTTTGGAAGGGGTAAGCTTTGAGTTTCTCTTAGGCCTCGATGCCTTTAAGGAGCTCTCCTTCACCCCAAAGAGAGCGACGCTGATAGGAGGTGGCTCCAAGAGTGACTTCTGGAGACAGATGATCTCTGATATCACAGGACTGGAAATAAGGTGTCTAATAAACGAAGAAGCCGCTGCATTCGGAGCAGCTTTGGAGGCTCTTGCTTTAAGCGAAGGAAAGAGTGTCATAGAGACTGCGGAAGAACACATTGTCTTTGATGAGGCTAAGACTACATATCCGGATATGGAAAACCATGAGAAATATAAAGCTGTCTACTCTAAATGGAAGAGATACTCTTCATCTTTGTCTCCATTATTCAGCTGAGAGACACATAAAAGAAAGTCGAGGGAGGCGATGAATCCTCCCTTCTTTTGTCTCTCTCCAAAGCGGTAGATGTTGCCCTTGAATGGAATAAAGCATTAGAATAGGGTGAAAAGGGATGTCCGACACCCCTTCTTCTTTATGCCAATAAAGAGAAGATGTCCCGAGTCCCTCTTTTCCAGGAAAGCAAGGAGAACAAACATGTTTGAACCTGTGAACAACAAAGTTGATTTCGCATCCCAAGAAGAGAAGATTCTCAAATTCTGGGAAGAAAATGAAATCTATAAAAAATCCATTGATAATCGCCCTGCAGACAATGAATATGTCTTCTATGACGGGCCTCCTTTTGCAACAGGACTCCCTCACTTCGGTCACATTCTCCCAGGAACAATAAAAGACGCTATCCCTCGTTATCAATCTATGAAGGGACATAGAGTTGTAAGACGTTTCGGTTGGGACTGCCATGGACTTCCAGTAGAAGCAGAGATGGAGAAGACCATCGGTGTCTCTGGCCATAGCAGAATCATTGAGTACGGCGTGGGCAAGTTCAATGAAGAGTGTAGATCTATTGTCCTCAGATATACATCAGAGTGGAAGAAGGCCATTACAAGAACTGGTCGTTGGGTAGACTTCGACAATGGCTACAGAACCATGGACAAGAACTACATGGAATCAGTATGGTGGGTTTTCAAGACTCTTTATGAAAAGGGCCTCATCTATGAAGGCTACAATGTCCTGCCATATTCTCCAAAGCTTGCTTCTCCTCTCTCCAACATGGAAGTTTCCCTTGGTGGATACAAGGATGTAGTCGATCAGGCTGTCACAGTTAGATTCAAGATCGATGGAACTGAGAACTCTTATTTCCTCGCTTGGACCACAACTCCTTGGACACTTCCTTCAAACCTTGCTCTTGCAGTAGGTCCGGAGATTGATTACGTAGAAGTTGAAGATGAAGCAGATGGTTCCCACTATTACTTGGCAAAGAATCTTCTTGGCAAGTATTGGAAGGAAGGAAAGGGCTGCAAGATTGTCAGAGAAATGAAGGGCAACGACCTTGTCGGCATGACATATGAGCCACTCTTCCCATACTTTGCATCTCTCAAGGAGAAGGGTGCTTTCCAGGTTGTTACAGCTGACTATGTCACTGTAGAAGATGGATGTGGTATCGTTCATACAGCTTCCGGCTTCGGTGAGGACGACTACAACACAATGAAGACTAAGGTTCCACAGTGTCCTGTAGTATGCCCAGTTGATGAAGAGTGTAGATTTACATCAGAAGTTCCTGAGTGGGAAGGCATCTTCGTCAAGGATGCAGATAAGTCCATCATCGAGTGGCTTAAGAACAATGGAAAGCTTGTTAAGAGAGAGAACTATCTCCACTCATACCCATTCTGCTACCGCACAGGCATGCCTCTCATCTATAAGGCAATGTCCTGCTGGTTCGTTGATGTCCAGAAGATCAAGAAGACAATGCTTGAATGCAATGACCAGATCACCTGGGTTCCAGAACATATCAAGTATGGTCGTTTCGGAAAGTGGCTTGAAGGAGCTCGTGACTGGGCTATCAGCAGAAACCGCTTCTGGGGTAACCCTATCCCAATCTGGAAGTGCGACGGCTCCAATTACATCGAAGTAATCGGAAGCGTAAAGGAGTTGGAAGAGAAGTCTGGTCAAAAGGTAAATGACCTCCATAAGCATTTTGTCGATGAGATCACATGGCCAAGCCCAGATGGAAAGGGAACAATGAGAAGAATCCCTGACATCTTCGACTGCTGGTTCGAGTCCGGTTCGATGCCATATGCTCAACAGCACTATCCATTTGAGAATAGTGAGAACTGGGATAAGATTTTCCCTGCTGACTTCATCAATGAAGGCCTCGATCAGACAAGAGGTTGGTTCTACTCTC
>JALFYG010000094.1 GCA_022784805.1 Spirochaetales bacterium | reverse complement strand
CGTAGGTTATGAAACAGTACTGTGTGGGCGTATGCATTTTGTTGGACCAGATCAAAGACATGGTTATTCAAAACGAATTGCTGGTGATATAACCCCCATTTTTACCAATAGGCCCGAGAAGTCCCTGAAAGAAGAAAGAGGCGTTCATATGAACACCTTGACTGGTGGTGCAAACAGCGTTTCTGTCATTGGGGCTGGAAACTCGCCCTCATTGGAATATGACAGATATGTAGTATCAAAGGCCATCGAATACTTTAATTCAAACCACGACAAGCCACAGTTCATTACAGTAGGAACTTATGCTCCGCATCATCCGTATGTAGCGCCAAAAGAACTATACGACTATTACTATGAGAAACTGGATGGGGAATGTGATGAGGGAGAATTACCATCCTTCTATTCCAATCTCTTTCGAGACAACGATCCCAAAGTGGTAAGAGCTGTAAGATCGGCATACTATGGAATGGTTGAATTTGTAGATAGTGAAGTAGGGCTTGTTTTCAATGCTTTTCAGCAATATTTAAAAAGAGTAGGCAGGGAAGGAATATTCATATATATGTCTGATCATGGAGACCATATAGGAGATAATGGTCTCTACGGCAAACAGACTTTCTATGAAGAATCATCACATATACCTTTAATTATTGTGGGTACAGGAGTAGAGAAGGGCAAGGTGGTGAAAGGTGCAACATCTATAATGGATATAGGTCCGACACTTTGTGCCCTGACATCAGCACCGACTCTTGATGACTATGACGGAATTAGCCTTATGAGAGAAATAACATCAAGCTATGATGACACTGAACGAATGGTAATCTCTGAACTTGGTGGAACACTAGACAAAAAGGGTAATGTACCATATGCGCAAATGGTCAAAAAAGGAAACCTTAAATATATTCATTACAATAATATAGATGAAGATGCCGTATACAACACAGATAATAACGAAACCGATAATCTAATTTCTGTTTATCCAGAATTCGTCGAAGAAGCAAAAGCCTTTCTGGGTGAAAGATGTGCATCAATTGAAGAGATTGAAGCGAATGCACATCGTAATGCATCTTATCTGTCCATAACATCAAAATGTGATTTCGACTCTGAAGAAAGATGGCATTGCCCTGAATGTGCCAGACACTATCCGGAAGAAATGGTCTCTAGTTCCAAAAAACCGAAGGAGGTTTTGTTCTATTGACGAATCTCATTCAATGGCAAAGAAGAGACTCTCTGCATTATGATCTTTAATCAAAGCGATAACCTCACTTGTTCGTTTGACGTTGAATTTCTTGATGATTCCTGTAATCTGTTTTTTTACAGTGATCATCTCAACGAATCTAAGACGAGCTATCTCCTTTGTCTTATATCCTTGATAAAGAAGGCGAAGTACTTCTCGTTCGGAGCTGGTTAACTGAATGGATATCCGATAAAGAGAATCTATCTCCTTTCTCTCTTTCTTCATCTTCTTCAAATCATTCTTTATAGCTTTGCCTACCAGTGGATCTAAAGATATCTCATCATTCATTATGTTCCTAATATGCTCGATTAAATTCCTGCAACTGGAATCTTTGATGACATAATCAACAACACCCTCAGTAAAGGAATGAATGATTAAATCTTCTTCTTCGTGAACAGTCAGTATCAAAATATTTATTCCAGGCTTGTTGACAATAATTTTTCCGGCATATGTGATCCCTGCATTAATGCTTTCCATCTCCATATCCATCACGACAACATCAATATCGAAAGCAGATGCCTTCTCAAAAGCTTCTTTTCCACTGGCTGCTTCGGCGATCACTTCAATATCTTGCTCTGCATTCAGTTTGTTGATGATGTTCTTTCTTAAAATATTGTTGTCTTCGGCAACTAAAACCTTAATCATTCTTTTACTCTCTCTTTTGGAAGAAGAATCATAAATGAAGTTCCATTGGAATTACTCTCTTCTTGTATCTCTCCAAAATGCATCTTTACTATCATATTGGAGTAGAAGAGCCCTAATCCCCAGTTCGATTCTGTATTCTTGGTTGTTGTAAATGGTTGGAAGAGTCTCTTTCTTACTTTATCTGGAATTGGTTTACCATTGTTATGTACAGTTATCATAACTCTTGCATTTAGAGTCTTTACAGCCACTGATACTTGAGGATTCTCTATCTCCATGGTCGCTTCCAATGCGTTAATGACAATATTATAAATAGCCTCGCTCAATAATTCTTGGTCTGCAGTTATGTATGCTTCATCGTATATATACTGAATATCTTGGGCTCTCTTATTCTCCTCTAGTTTCTTCCGGACTAGAACCAAAATATCTTCAACCGTGGTTCTTCTTAAACTCAATTCAACTTTCAAGAATGATTTGTATATGACATCAAGCCTTTTTCTGATTAATGAAACCTGCTTCTCCAACTCGTCGACAATCTCTTCTCCAGAAGAAAGATCCTTTTTGCTACAGAACAGTTCTTTAAGCTCTGCAACCAATACTTCTGTTACAATAACCTGATTCTTTATTCCATGAACAAGGATGGATGCAGATGGCCCTATCGCTGTCTTGTTTCTGCTGATTAATATTTCATTCTTGGTTCTATTATAGTTGTATTTATAGTATCTTATATTTTGATAAAGTACTGTTACCAAAAGAATTATTCCAAATGACATAACAAATAGCCATTTGTTGAATACATTATATCCTTGAATTGGTAATGAACTCGAAGAATACACAATCACACTGTGATAATCCTGATAAACAGTTACAGGATTAAGAGATGAGAAGAAAAAGAAAATGAAACATAGCAATACGTTGGAGACTGTCTTGCTTGTATGCATCTTCCTCATAATGGGGACACCAATATCAGTCATTTCAAAAAAGAAGAACAAAATAGAGAGTACAAGGCCGATGTCCATAAGAATGTCAGAAGCATTCACCACAAATTGCTGAAGGGGATAATCATAGGCAAACAATCTTGTGAAAACATATTTGTCCATGATGATGAGATCGATCAAGAAGGGCAGTGCAATGATTGGGAAAAGCCATTTCTTACCGGTGAAGAATACTTTTATCGAATAGTTTAGAAGTATCGAATTTAGTATAAATAGAACAGTGAAGAGATTTCTGAATATAAGAAGAAACCTGGCGATGGTGTCAGTCTTAATAGGATAATACTGCAGCACCTTTATTATTCTATCTGTTCCTACAAGAAGTTTCTTTTCGCTTGGCTTAAATCCTCCTATTTTAACAAAATAGAAAGAGAATGTGATTATTAGTCCCAATAGAGAAAGGTATAGTATTGCAGTAACAAATGCTGACAACTGTCTCTTTGACAGAACAAGAATCACAATCATTGAAAAAATAAGAATGGCGATAATGATACAAAGCAAGTCAGGACTCCATTATGGAAAGGGGCTTTACTCCTTCAAGTTTCAAGCCCCCCTTTCAGAATAACATATATCAGTCAATTATTTGATGGAATTTTCCATGTATTCCCATTTTACATATGTGTCTATATCGACTCTTTCACTTATTACGCCTGTGCTGATCATATTCTCCTGCTGTGTTTCGTAATACTTTCTGACATTACCATTAGCAAGATTTTCTTTAAGTTCTTTGTTGTTAAAGAAGAATATTGTCCCTATCTGAGGTCTGATAGTAGCAGAATCGCTTCCAATCAAGTCTGCAACAAGATCAGCAGTCTCTTCTTCGTGATCCTTCCACCAATCCATACACTTGGCTACTGCATTAGCAAATCTCTGTACTACATCAGGGTTCTTGTCAATATAATCCTGTGTAGTCAACCATGATGAAACTGAAGCATATTTATCAGCAAAATCAGATGTTCGAGCAATTGCATAATAGTTATCACCAAGTTGCTCCTTCACTGTCACCAAGTAGCTGCCCCAAACACAGACCGCATCAACTTTGTCTGCCAAAATAGCAGTAACACATCCACCCATATCCATGTTAATTAGTTCAACATCATTCTGAGTCATGCCTGCTTCCTGAAGAGCAAGATTGACTATGTTTTCACCAGAGGTTCCAAGTGTTGTTGCAATTGTCTTACCCTTCAAATCCTGCATGGATCGAATCCCAGAGTTTTTGTTGACGACAATCACTTCACTGTCTCCAAGATTCTGGAAATAAATGATCTCTACATCCCCCTTTACAGCCAAGGTAGTTGCGCCAGAGCCTATATATCCAAATTGAAGATCTCCAGAAACCATTGCTGCGACTTCACTTGGGCCTGAAGTAAATGGAACCGGTTCTACATCGAGTCCTTCTTCCTCGAAATAACCATTTGCCAATCCGATTGCCACCACGGCTCCTCCTGAGTAACCCATGTGGTGTGCCACTTTAATCTTTGTGAGACCACTACCTGTGGATGCCGCTTCTTGGGCACCATTTGCGAACATTGGTGCTACAAGTAACAGTGCAATGATTGCGATACATAAAACCTTTTTCATATTGTTTTCTCCTTTTTATTTTCTAACTTCCAAATACTCTTCGTAGACTTGGCTCCAGACATAGTTCTTTATTTTCTGGTACTCCTCAGTCATCTTTGTAGCCTGTGTCCTTGGATGGGGAATATCCACGTCTACAATCTCTTTTATCCTCCCCGGCCTGGCACTCATGATCACAATTCGTGTGGCAAGGATTACTGCTTCATCTATATCATGGGTTATAAAAAAGCAGGTTTTCTTTTCTTTTTCCCATGTTTCTATCAACTCTGATTGAAGCTGTGTCCTTGTCTGGGCATCAAGAGCTCCAAAAGGTTCATCCAACAATAGAATACTGGGGTTGACCGCATAAGCTCTTGCGATGGCCACTCTCTGCTTCATTCCTCCTGATAGCTGTTTAGGGTAGGCAGTTGCAAAATCTTTGAGTTGAACAAGATTCAAATACTTATCTATAATGGAATTGATTTCCTCTTTAGATAATCTAGACTTTTTGCCGTCAACTACAATTCTCTTTTGTTTCAATCCAAATTCAATGTTTTTCCTTACCGTGAGCCATGGAAAGAGTGCATATTGCTGGAAAACAACGCCTCTTTCTACTCCGGTACCTTCTACCGGCTTACCATCAAAGATTACTTGACCGGAAGTAGGGGGGAATAGGCCTGCCAACATATTCAACATTGTACTTTTGCCGCAACCAGAAGGCCCTACAACACATATAAATTCATTTTCTTTGATGGAAAGATTTACTCCATTCAATGCAACTGTAGCCCCTTTCTTTGTTGTATATTCCTTCACTACATTTTGAAATTCTGCAACTACTTTTCTTTCCTCCATTTAGCCCTCCTCAATAGTGTCCTGCCAAGATGCAACTTGCTTCTCAAGGAGTCTTACAATCTTCTGCAGAAGAAGACCCAATACACCGATGATCAATATGCCCATAAGAACAATATCCATTCTGAAATATTGGCTGGATGATTGAATCATAACCCCAAGTCCTTTTGCAGCCCCTGTCATTTCCGCAGCAATAAGAGTAGTAAGTGCAGAAGAAAGACCAAGACGCATTGCTGTAAGAATAAAAGGAGAAGAAGCAGGAATGACAACGTTAAAGAATATAGTGAAATCATTGGCTCCCAACACTCTTGCCGCCTTGATCAATGTGTTGTCGACATTCTTCACCCCTTGGAATATTGTAATTGTCATGGTCAAGAAACAAGCTATAAATATGACGACAACTTTAGACTCTTCTCCGACTCCCACTGCGACAATAACCAAAGGAATATAAGAAATAGGGGGGATATTCTTGAGAAACTGTATCCAAGGCTCCACCAACATACATATGTTTTTGTACCAGCCAAGAATGAATGCTACAGGAAGCGAACAAATAAAAGCAAGAAGAAATCCTGTAATAATTCTCTTTGTGCTCGCAATAAAATGCTTTGAAAGAAGACCTGATTTTGCTGTTTCAATGGCAGACTTAAAAACTTCAACGGGAGAAGCAAATACCTTTCCTCCTGTAGGGGACATACTGATCAACTGCCATACCAAAAGTGCAAGAGCTAATGAAAGAATAGCTCCTAACCACTTCGGAATAGTAAATGCCTTTTTCTTAAATGAACTTCCCATCCAGACACCTCACGAAAAAAGACTAAATCAGTTTCCAAGTATTAAAAGTCGAAAAAAATATGCTACTCCTCCTACGTCGGTATACCGAATTTTTCTACTTGTGCATTTATAAAAATGGCAATATCAAAACAACATGGAAGAAAAAGTATCAGAATTGTTTCCAGCAAATTATCCAATAAAGATTCTCTCTACAAGAGTGTGGAGACAATACTTGGGAGGTATGTGCCTAGATGAATTTCTCTCAGGAGAAAAGAGAGAAGACGATCATTTTCCAGAAGACTGGATTGGATCGACAGTGAGAGCGATTAATCCTGGAAGAGAGAACATAGAAGAAGGGGAATCAATTGTTTTATCACCAATAGATGGTGTGACAAAAATAAACTTAAGAGAACTTTTGGAGCAAAAAGGCGTTGATATACTAGGTGAAGAGCATTGCGAAAAAATAGGAAAAGAACCTGGCATTTTGGTAAAACTTCTTGATTCTGCAGTACGACTGGCTATTCAGACCCATCCTTCAAAAGAGAATGCTCTTAAATATTTTGGTTCGAAATATGGGAAAACGGAGTCTTGGTATATTTTGGACACAAGAACAATCAATGGTGAAAAGCCATATGTGTATCTTGGTTTTAAAGAAAACGTCACCAAGGAAGCTTGGCGAGAAGCATTTCTGAATCAAGATATAGACCGAATGCTGTCAATGCTTCATAAACTTCCTGTAAAGAAAGGGGATGTATTCTTCGTTAGATATGGAATACCTCATGCCATCGGTCCTGGTTGCTTCGTTTGCGAAGTCCAAGAACCTTCAGATTTAATCTTTAAGACTGAGCTAAAGAAAATTGATGGCTCTCCGATATCCCTAGATGTTGCGACAATGGGGTTAGGCACTGATGAGATGCTTAACAACTTCGATTATACTGGATTATCAGAAGAAGAAACTCTATGTGCATATAAAATCGAACCCAAAGTTATATTTAAAAATGAACATGCATCGTTTACTCAATTACTCGGTTATGACACCACTACTTGCTTCTCAATCAACCAACTGGATTTATCAAAGGGAAGTGTTGAGCTGCAGGGAGGACTGTTTAATATTGCCATCGTAATCGAAGGAAAAGGAGAGGTGAAAGGAAGAGAAAAAGCCATAGAAATCAAAAAGGGTGACTATATTCTATTACCTAAATCATTGGATAGCGTAATATGGGAAGGCCAGGATCTTTCTGTAATCATTTGTTCACCTCCCTTATTATAGACTGCTGATAGCCTGAAAAGCATCGGTCTTCCAGAGCGTTTTCAATAGCTTTCTCTAGTGTTTGTCTTTAGATGTTGGTGGAGGTTATATACCAAATCTTTTTTAGATAGTTCATGACGGAAAAGAATCTCCTCTATCAAAATATGTGCATAACAGGAGATTCTAATGAGAGATACATTTCATCATCAAAACTTTAATGTAAGCTCCAATGCCATTTTTATCATGTCATAAAAAGGGACTGGGACGAATTAGGCAGAAATGGTGTGGGCAAATTAGATGGAATCGGGGGAGGGTGCTTTCAGCGGAAAACTTAATGTATTAAAGGATATTGCTTAAAGACTTGATTATCCCTTGCTTCTGTTAATGCAGCAATCCAAGTAAAAGCAGTAGACTGCAGAGCTGTCCTTTTTTCATTAGACAACGCCATTGAAAGAAATAAAGCAAAGAATCTGTATTGGCAATTGATCCACCAGAAATAAAAAACCTCCAATATATTAAACACAGGAGGCTTTTCTCTGCTTATTCCATACATTTATGATTATACAAATCAAGTAGTGTAAGAAAACACAACATCTTTTAATCTATGTGTCTCAACTCCGTTCTGCTGGATTATCAACTCACCAGACAGCTTTCTGTCTGTTTCTGATACATAGTCAAATGATGCAATTTCGAAAATAATTATAGCTTCATCATAAAATGACTTTAAAACATGCCTTCCATCGCTTGATGAATTTCCCAAGGAATTATTATACGGACTGGCAGACTTTGCGTAACAGATTTTTCTCCCTTCAGTCCACAACTCATTAAACCCTTCAATTCCCGTCGTAGTTGTATATTTACCATTTCTAAAGATATCGCTAAACAGCTCGATTAGTTCCGTACTGTCAATATAGGAATAGCAATCATTATGCTTGGTGCATTTATAACCTTCAGTTGTTGGATCAAAGACATAGTTGTGGCCAACCTTTGCTTTGACTTCTTCCCTTAAAGTAAATGTACCGATATTCCTGGACTCAGGTATCTTTGAATTCTCAATAATCATATACAGGAAAGTCTCTTTTGATGACTTAATCTGAATCGGACCACTCCTGTAAGGCATTGAACCATAAGATCCTTCATTTAATTCATATAGATATAATGTACTCCTTAGTTCTGTTTCGAGATTGCCACGGAACGTACCATTGGTCTTGAACGCCAATGTAATGTACTTGGAATCAGTATCAGGAGCAACAAAACTCGTACCTTCACCAGTTACACTAGACAAATCAAAGAATGAATCGAAGGAAACAATATCAGGGTAATTCTTCTTGGAAACCAACTTCACTGTAAGATTAGCTTCCAACAATTCATCTTCAAACTCTGTGAGGTTGATGTCAAAGCAGGTATCTTCATCTACAGTACCAAGGTAGTATACAATCTCATTACTCTCCGATAGATAATTGGGTACTACCATACCTCGTTTACCTTGGGAACTTCCCACCTTTGCAGGATTAGTTCTAGGGAAGATGCTAGACTTAAAGATCTTGTCCATCAGCTCTTCGTCTACATTTGACAACACGACACAGAGTTCCTCATCAGGAATTGCTGAAACCTTAATTATAGAGAAACTGTCATCAAGCTTCTTTTCATCTCCTATAGTTTTTAACTCAATTGGATTTCGAAGATATAACGAACAAGCAGGATCTTCCTCTCTCCATGTCTTTCCGGAATAGAATTGATAAAGCCCAAATCCATCTTCTCCAGACATATTATAAGGCATCAAATCATTTCTTCTTTCAACTCCTTTCCATGAGAAAACAGAAAAACCTTTGTTGCCACTAAGTTGCGTTTGCCTTATATAGATATTGGACTTATCCAGGTCACTGTATTCAGGAGACGTAAGATCAACATAATAATACTCGTCATAGAAGTAATTGAGGCTCATGTCCATTCTTTCTTTGGCTGTCATCGTGAAATCATCTTTGTTGATAAACTGCCCAATTAGAACAACTCCTTCTGTTGTAATACCTAAATCAGCTGGATTAAACGATATCTTATTATCCTTAGAAGGAATTGGAATCATCTTTCCATCATTAGTCTTAAGCAATCCTCTTGTTTCGGATCCATCATCAGTTTTGATCACTATCTTATCTTTTAAAGAATAATCACCATCAAGAGTTACAATTTCTCCAGCCTTCACATGAATGCTCTTTACAAAAGCAACAGAGGAATCAACACTGCCTTCTTGTGGCGGCACTTCTACATTTGGTGGTACAGTAACCTTCTCATTGCAACCTGTCAAAACTACAAGAACAAAAAAGGCGACAAACACACCTCTGATAACTCTTTTCATTTTCTCTCCATCTATAGACTTTATTAGAGTAGCATAAAGAAAAAGAAATAAAAATAAATCCTAAATTGCATCCGGGTGGTCGATTGAGTTGGTTCTTGGCTCATTCCACCTAATCAAATATAATCATCTTTGAACGGTATGAGGAAGCAGCCCGTGGTTCACGATTGGTAGTCTGATGGCGGGTTGCTTCCGAGTGCCATTAGGCTGCCAACCATGAAAGATGATCATAAAAAGACGAAGTCCAGGAGGCTTACTCCTTGGACAGGCAGGGG
>JALFYG010000093.1 GCA_022784805.1 Spirochaetales bacterium | reverse complement strand
CCCCTGCCTGTCCAAGGAGTAAGCCTCCTGGACTTCGTCTTTTTATGATCATCTTTCATGGTTGGCAGCCTAATGGCACTCGGAAGCAACCCGCCATCAGACTACCAATCGTGAACCACGGGCTGCTTCCTCATACCGTTCGAAGATGATTATATTTGATTGGGTGGAATGAGCCAAGAACCAACTCAATCGACCACCCGGATGCAATTTAGGATTTTTTTTTTCATAGATACCTCCATTAGTAAGAACACTTTTTTGTCGAAAAATGCGTAAAAATGGAGGTAAACATACTATATAATAGGGAGGTTATGACCTTTGGAGATTTTTTCACTGTATTTTTGAAACAAAAAAAGAGCCATCAAACTCTATGCCTGACAGCTCTTATAGTAGTTATCCAATTCTTACCAAGAGAGACTCTTTACAGGAGGATAAGCCTTCTTTACACCTTCACTGAGAATAAAGCCCAATACAGCACCGACACCACTCTGGATCAAGTTGCCTGGGATTTCAGCTGCTGCTGTAGGGTATCCATACAAGAAAGTTCCAGCAAGGAGGAAGTATCCACCAGCTACAGTCACCATACAGACGATTGCTGCAAGAAGCTTACGAATCCAAAGTTCCTTCTTTCCAAATGCTCTCTTTCCTTCTTTCAAGAGAAGAGCCATCAACAATCCTTCGAGACCATGTGCAACAAATGTAATTGGCACCCACTGAGCATATCCACCAATAGCATCTGCCAATGCAGCTCCTACACCACCTGCAACAAATGCAGTCACAGGACCAAGAGTATATGCGATAAATGCAATTGCAACGTCGCTGCAGTTAAGGTAGCCACCGCCACCTGTAGGAATCTTTACTACTGTAGTAAATACAGTTACCAATGCAATAGATACGGCAAGAGTGGCTGCCTTTACAGCACCCTTCTTTTCTTTCGCCATCTTTTCTACCTCCAAAATAGAAGTGATATTCCAATGATTGCGGGTACAATAACAGATAAAACAATGTGTGGGAATACATTTTTGACACTTTTTAGTTTTCTGTATGATGTCCTTTTATTCCCTCTGCCATACCCCCTGAGCTCCAAGGCTTCCGATGTGGAGGCAATGCTTTTTATTGACACAACCAACACGCTGGTAAGGGTTGGAAGAAGGGAAGTTATCTTTTTCTTCTTCGCTTCCTCTTCCCCAGGATTAGGGAGTCTCAGTCTCTGACTGTCTCTTATTTCCATGAATGTATCTGAGATGGTGGGAATAAGTCTCAAAGAGAGTGACAGTACCAATGCCACGCTATAAGGCATGTGAAAGGATCTGAGGGAGAGTAGAATGCTTGATGACTTCGTCGTCTCCATTAGCAAAGAACACATTAAGCTCAATAGAAGGAATCTATTGAGAATCTTCTGCCAGGAATATAGGGAGTTCTCACTTACAATCAAAACATTCTTTACTGTCAATAATGGCTCTCCTCCCCTTCCCTGTAATGGCATCAATAGTGTCATAAGAATAAGGATAGGAAGGATCACCTTAATATTCTTTAAAGTGTTCTTTACTCCTATTTGGGTACATGAGAGCACAACAACCAAAAGTGTCAAAAGTGACTGTGCCATCCAAGTAAGAGGAAGGAAGGGAAGAACACACATTAACAGTGTGAAGATAATCTTTGCCCTGGGATCGAATGAATAATAAGGCGTGGAGAGAGCGATATAAGAACTATTCCTCATATATCCTCCCTTCCTCTGCCCTATATCTTCTGTCAGACACTGCTGAGGCAAACTCATCGTCATGAGTGATCAAAATAATGCCTGCGCCGGAGAGGGAGAGTTTTTCTAGGATAGATATACTCTCCTTATAAGATAGGGCACTGTCCAGTTCGTCAAGGATGTAGAATGGACGATTCAAGCTATAATAGATTGCACTCTGGAGTCTCTTACGCTCTCCGTAGCTCATTAAGGATGCAGTATCAGAAAGGTTAAGAGAGAAAAGGGACGCCAGTTCCTCCAGTCTCTTTTCTTTCTCTTTCTCGCTGATCTTCAAGAATGAAAAGGAATAAGAGAGCTCATCCCTGACTGTCGGGAGGAATATCTGATAGTCAGGATTCTGGAACATATAACCGACACTTCTTTCAAGTATCTTACTGTCGCTCTCGGCTCCGTTTATCTTAATCATTCCTCCTTCAGGGGTCTCAAGGCCGCAGAGGACACGGGAAAAGGTACTCTTTCCACTGCCGTTTGGCCCCATCAAGGCAACTATCTCCCCGCCCTTGATTGAGAAATGAGGGACAGAGAGAACAAAGGGATTAGAAAGAGAAGAGCGCCTAGGATGAACAAAGTAGAGGTTATCACACACGAGTGTCTCGTTCTTTCTGTTACCACTCCTCTTTGGTGTCTCTATTGTTGTCCCTTCCCCATTCCATTCTTTCAGGACTCCATCCTCCAAGAGATAGATTCTATCAAAGAGGTTCTCAAAGAATGAAAGGAAACGAGACGCCATGACAATGGATGCTTCACAGCTTCTTTTTATATGGTCTCTTAATACCCTTCTCCAATTCC
>JALFYG010000078.1 GCA_022784805.1 Spirochaetales bacterium | reverse complement strand
AGGGAAGGGGCCTTCATGTTTCTTTTTGATACTTGTGTATCCGAAAGCTTTGACAAAAAGGGCTGGGTGATAGGATACGAGGATATTAAGACTACAAGAAGTCGTAGGCACTATTATGAGATCGAGATGGTTGATGGAGAAACAAAGGTGGTGCTGTCAGAAGAAGACGAAATGGAAATAGGGTGTATGGGCTGATGGATCTGACAAGTCTGCTTCCCCTGGATTTCAATGTCTCCCTTCTTTCTTGCTTCCATTTCTCCGATGGCCTTTGGAAGGCTGTTTTTCCCTTGAAGGAAGAAGACCTTTCTGTTGTCTACAGCTATGACGGCAAAACAATGGAGGCTGATGTGTTGGACACGGAGGGAGAGAAGTTTCCTCTGTTTTATCTTCCCTCCCCAGGTCCCTTTTCCTCTATGGTAAGAGAAGAGGTTGAAGAACTTCTTTCATCATTGGTACATAAGTTTTCTCCCAATGATTCGGAAATGAGAAAAAGGGTTTTATCTCTTTTTAAGGGAAAATATGGAATAGAGGGGGATAGGCCATGGAGCGATGATGACGAAAGTATTGTCCTACGCTCCAAGAAGAATAATAAGTGGATAGGCTTATTGATGGATATCCCATCATCAAAGCTGGGACTTTCCGGGGAGGAAAAGGTGGATGTAATAAACCTTAAGCATTCCCAATCCCATATTCCTCATATCATTGACCGTCATTTTGTCTTTCCAGCCTGGCATATGAGTAAGAAGACTTGGATAACAGTACTTCTTTCCAAAGAATTGGATTGGGAGTATTTCACCTCCCTTGTGGAAGAGAGCAGAAGGCTTGTGGAGGGATAAAAAAAGAGTGTTGAAATATCACAATCAACACTCTCTGTTTACTATTACTTTGTTTAAAAGAAGAACTGGAATGCTACATAGCATGCATACATCAATAAGAGTACTATACCCTGCCATCTTCTAAGCTTCTTTGTGGCAAAGGCTGGAACAAGCATCAATGCCATTACAGCCACCATCAACGGGATATCTACGACAAGAGCAGCGTTCATTCCTCCAATAAGCTTATCTGCAGGAACAGCAAATGGCTTGATTGTAATGGCCATGCCGCTTACCAATACAAGATTGAAGAGGTTTGCTCCAAGGATATTTCCCAAAGAAAGGGAAGCGTGTCCTTTGAGAAGAGAGGAAATGGCTGTGACAAGCTCTGGAAGAGATGTACCCAAAGCAATGAATGTAAGGGCGATTACAGACTCAGGTACTCCCAGTCCAGTGGCAATGATCTTGCCGTTATCTACAAGAAGGTTTGCTCCTACAGCAATTACAGCTGCCCCGACAATAAGAAGAAGGATATCTTTCCACATTGGGTTTCCATCCACTTCTTTTTCTTTTTCGCTCTCTTCGTCGCTATCTATCTTTACTCTTCCAGATAGAGCCTGACGGACTGTAATTGTCATATAGACAAGGAACATCAACAGAAGGACAATACCGACCATGCGGGTAAAGACACCTGTCGTATAGGAGATGGCTATATACAAAAGAGCTGCAACAACGAAGAAAGCTGCAGGTGTCTTGAGGCTCTTTGTGTCCACTTCCGCCGATGGACCGAAGGCCATGGTGATGGCTGCAATAAGGGAAGTGTTGCAGATAATGGATCCAATGGCATTGCCATATGCTGTCTGGGACTGTCCCACTGCGGCAGCCATGGAGGATACCATTACTTCTGGAATTGTGGTTCCGATGGAGACGACTGTGGCTCCAATGAGTATTTCCGGAATGTTGTATCTATGTGCGATTCCTACAGCACCGTCGACAAACCAATCTCCTCCCTTGATAAGAAGAATAAAACCTAATGCAAACAGCAAAATAGCAACAAGCATCTTTTGACTCCCGTTAGTAATTTAATAATAACATTAGATAATTTAAACGTAATTCTCCATACAGTCCACAGCATCAAGGAAAAGATATTTGATAATAATAATCATCAGAAAAAATAATTTATTGTTTTATATTTAAAATCCAATATGTATTTATAATTGTCGTTTTTTGCCCAAAAATGCGTTATATCTAGTGGAGGCGTATATGTATGAAGATTTTGTGGCCACAAAGATGGATCTATTTATAGATGAAGAGTATTGGGTTGAAAAAGGCAAGGAAGAAATAAACTTGGCAAGCTCTGTAGAGCCTGAGAATGAAGGCTTTTTTTCCTTTATCTTGAGACTTGTGAGACCTGGGGTGGATAAGGCGAACAATAAGGGGGAGAAGTATTTTGATGATTTCATCAGAAACTACCCGATGCATAGTTTCCAAGTCAGGGTCTATAGAAAGGGAGAGCGTAAAGGTTTTATTCAGTTTATCAACAAAACCGATGGGAAACTGGATATAGCGCAGTTTTCAAAGATTATTATGTTGTTCTTTTTGAAAAACTTTCATGAAGAAGCCGATCTATGTTTTCTGTGTAAAGATATTGAGAGTGGTATCGTATTCCCTGACCACATGGATGTCATACCGTTGAGATTGGGACTGGAAAACATTTATGAAGATGGAAGAAAAGAATATGTAATGCCTAGAGGTAGGCTTGTTTTGATCAACATAGGTTTCCCGAATAGTCTTTGTTGATTTGAAGTAATTTATATAACTATTTATATTACAATAAAATACAAATCATCTTTGTTATCTCAAAGATAATGAATAAAAAGGCTTAAGATTAAGCGGCAAAGGATAATTAATTCTTATAAATAGAATACTTTGCCGCTATTATTGTCTTCTCAGAAACCGAGAACCTCAATCTACACTAATTAGTATTATCTTTTTATAGTATTTTCCATCGCTAGATAACATAACGACATAATATAAAATAGAATCATACTCTTTTTGATCAGTATTCTTTTCGATGACGAATTCAAGCTTTCCTTCTGCATTTGGTTTCTCAAAGCTATAAGTAGTAGACTCATTTGCTTTATTAAAGAAGACTGTTTTTGTAATGAAGAATTCTACTTTCTCTTTAAACTGGAACTCAAGAGATTTGATTGATGATGGATCACCACTTTTAATTGAATAGAGAGAAATTAAGCCTTCATCTCCTTGAGGAATAAAAGATTGCTGACTATCGTTGTACCAATGAGCAGAAGAGATATGAGCATCTGTAGCTGTAGTGAAATCTTCCAATGGATATGATTCACCGTTTAAAGTCAAGACAGGATCTCCGAATATGAACTCCAACATGATGACGGGAGCCGGACCGTTGATACCATAACTATCCGAAACAAATGCCTCGTCTTCGATATAAGAAGAGCTACCCATGCGTATTCTTACTTTTTCGCCAAACTTGAATTTTTTGATTCCATATCCTAGTTCATCAATAGAGCTGATCCCCAAAAAAGTACCTATTTCAGGATATATTTTATTAGCTTTATAACCCGTTACTTCTCTGAACTCATTTTCGTCATAGGTCCCTGTCTTTGGAAAATAGCTGTAGTTATCATTAAGATCTTTTAGGTAATGATCGAGGTCACTATAAAATTCAGGAGTATAATCAAAGGTTTGGACACCACCGTTATTTGGAAGGGATACATCATCGCAGGAGATGATAAAACCAAGAATCAATATAGTTATTAAAAGGATGAGGGTTCTCTTTTTCATGAAATCCTCCTATTGAATACAAAAGAAGAATAACACAAAGGATAATGGATGTGTAAATAATCGCCAACCTCGAAAGAAATGCTTTGAGATAAAACCTCTCTCCTGATACTTTGGATTAAAATGCCAACCAAATAAAACAATAATATCAAAAGTAAGCGTATTTTTATGCTCCATATCAAAAATACCGAAATAATCGCAGAATTAGTGCATGAGCAAAACCTATGCACACTATACTGAAAGCACAAAGATAAACGTAGTCGCTTCGATAATAACATACAAGATTATATTGAAAAGGTATTTTATTTTAAAATAAGAATTTATCAAAATAAAAACCCTAAGATTCCCTAGGGCCACAGTCGCAACCCAGGAGAATTTCGACCGGTGGTAGGGAAGACCCTATTTGAAAAAAATGCGGGTACCCGCAAAAATTTCAATAGAAAGTTTTTATTATGGCCTCGGATGTGGTATACTTCCTTTTGAAGAAAGTGCGGGAACCCGCAAAAATTTCAATAGGAGGCAGACTATGGAATACGAACGAAGGCAATATCTTGACGAGCTCACCAGAAAAAAGGACAACGGCAGGGTTAAGGTCATTACAGGTCTTAGAAGATGTGGAAAGTCATATCTGCTCTTCAATCTGTATTACAAAAGGCTCCTTGAGTCAGGTGTGAAGGAAGACCAGATCATCACCCTCGCCCTTGATGAAATCGACAATGCAAGGTACAGAAACCCCTTCGAGCTCAACAGCTATGTGAAGGAAAGGATAAAGGACAGGAAGAGACGCTACTATGTTTTCATTGATGAGATACAGTTTGTCTTGACTGTACCCAATCCATATGTAGATGATCCGGAGGCCAAACTTACCTTCATCGATGTGGTGCTTGGGCTTATGAAGATCCCGAATGTGGATGTGTATGTCACCGGTAGCAACTC
>JALFYG010000074.1 GCA_022784805.1 Spirochaetales bacterium | reverse complement strand
GTCTGATGGCATGACGCCTTCCTGCAACAATGCCTGACCAAGAAGCACCTCGGAAAGAACCTTTGCCTTCTCTTCGTCTGCTTCTTCAATTCTCTTGATGAAAGCTGAAGAAGGATTGATTTCGAGTATAGGCTTGATCTCCTCTTCCGGTCCACCCATCTGCTTCATCAAGCGCTGCATCTCGATTGATGGATCATTTTCATCCATGATGACGGAAGCTGGAGCATCTCCGAGTCTAGCTGAAGCAATGACCTTCTTGACCTTGTCACCAAGAGCCGTAGCGATCTTTTCTGCAACAGCAGCCTTACCTTCAAGCTCCTTCTTCTCTTCTTCTGTCTGGATATCATCCATGGCATCAGAGCGGTTAATGGCCTTGAGAGGAACAGAATCATACTCAGGAACTGTGGAGATGACGAACTCATCGATGTCTTCATCCAGGATCAAGACTTCATATCCCTTCTTCTTGAATGCTGCTACAAGTGGAGAAGCTTTGAGAATGCTCTCCTTTCCTCCAGCAATGTAGTAGATGGCCTTCTGACCTTCCTTCATTCTCTCTTTGTATTCTTTCAATGATACATAGCCATCCTTCTCGCTGGACTTATATCTTACGATTTCCAAGAGAGTGTCTCTGTTTGCATAATCAGAGTAGAGTCCTTCCTTAAGAGGTCTGTTGTACTGCTTGATGAATTTCTCGAAGAGCTCAGGATTGTTCTCACCCATCTTCTTAAACTCACCCAGGAGCTTCTTGACGCTACCATTTCTGATAGTGCTCATGATCTTGTTCTCCTGGAGAATCTCTCTGGAGACGTTAAGAGGAAGGTCTTCACTGTCTATGATACCTCTTACGAATCTAAGATATGTAGGGAGAAGAGTCTTGTCATCATCTGTGATGTAGACTCTCTTTACATAGAGCTTTACTCCTGGCTTATAGTCGGCATAGTTCATATCCATTGGAGCTGTGGCAGGAATATAGAAGAGAGTTGTGTACTCTGTTGTTCCTTCAGCCTTTGTGTGGATATAGAAAAGAGGATCTTCATAGTCGTTATAGTTGTTCTTATAGAACTCCTTATAATCCTCTTCCTTCAGTTCACTCTTATTTCTTCTCCAAAGAGCAGAGCAGGAGTTAATCTGTTCGTTCTTATGTTCGATTGTCTTCTTTGGATTTCCGTCAGCATCCTTCTCATCTTCGTAGTGAGTCTGGTCATACTCAAGATAGATAGGATAAGCAACGTGGTCTGAATACTTCTTTATAAGGCTCTCAAGAGTCCAGCGTGTTGCATAAGTAGTGTCATCATCATTGAGGTGAAGAATAATTGTGGTTCCCTGCTCTTCCCTCTCTGCGTTCTCGATTGAATATGAATTCTCACCTGTACTGGACCAGATGTAAGCCTGATCCTCTCCAGCCTTTCTGGAGATGACTTCAATCTTCTTTGAAACCATAAATGCCGAGTAGAAACCAACACCAAACTGACCGATGAGGTTAGAGTCTTTCTTTGCATCTTCGCTCAAAGTAGCCAAGAACTTCTTTGTACCTGAAGAAGCGATGGTACCCAGGTTATTGTTAAGATCTTCCTCGTTCATTCCGATGCCGTTATCACTGATCTTAAGGATTCTCTCTCCCTCTTCTGTGAAGGAAATCTGAATCTTCGGGTCGAAGGAATAACCCTTTAACGGGCCGTCGACCATTGACAGATACTTTAGCTTATCAATGGCATCTGAAGCGTTGGAAATAAGTTCACGTAAAAAAATCTCTTTGTTTGAATAAAGGGAATGGATAAGAAGTTGCAATAGATCGGCAACTTCTGTCTTAAACTTCTTGTTAGACATAATTCCTCCATGTTGTCTAAGAGTGTAATTTAATAATGAAAACGCAAGACGGCAATACTTTCACATAAAAACATCAACTACAGACACAATAAGAAATCTCTATTTCCCCCTACTCTTCGCTTTTTTTGATATAATGCGTCTATGGACTTCTCAAGACCCGATAACGCAAGAAAGATAAATAGATTGAAAGTGCTTGATGCTCTGAGAAAGAGGGATATGTCCCGTGCAGAGCTATCAAGGGAATTATTGATCAACAAAGTCTCGGTTTCAGAGATAACAGACGCCCTTATCAAGGAAGGTTTTGTTGTCCAGGGCCCTCTGGATAATTCCACCCAAGGCCGTCCTGCAACTATTCTTTCCATAGAGAAAAATGGTGGAAGAGTATTCTCTTTCATCTTCTCTTCTTCAAATGTAGTCGCCAGCGCATCTGATCTGAAAGGAAACGTCTTGAGATATGAAAGATTCCCCAATGACGATAGTCTTGGAGAGTATATAGGCTCCTTTGTAAAAAAGATGACTCAAGATAATCCAAGAGTCTTCGGAGTCACTGTCATTGGAACGGAGAATGACATTCCAAAGGATGTTTTCCCTTGGCCGGTAATCTATAAAACAAAAGCCGAAGCCCAAGCCAAGGGCGAGATGGAAGGAAGAGATGACCTCAAAAACACTCTGTTTGTTTCCTGGGGAGATGAAATAGAGGCCTCATGGCCAAAGGGAGGAGTATTATCAATCCCATCCTTCGGGCACATGAAAGTCACAAAAGGCATAAAGTGTAGTTGCGGCGGGGATGGATGTTTATCTGCAGTGGCATCAGGCAGGGTAATAAAAGAAACCACAGGAATTAATCAATATAGGCGTCTCTTGACTGAAGAAAAGGGACTCTTGGCTGTGGATGACGTTTCATCTGCCATGGCTTTCGCCCTCTCGGAAGCGCTCCAGGCAACAGGGGCTGATAGCGTCATGATCACCGGAGAGATGTCAAATATGCCTAAGGATCTCTATGCATCCGTAGAAGACAAAATGAGAATGGCACTCCCTCCAGAAAGAAGAAGTGCCACTGTCATTAAATCTGAAAAGGCAGATAAGGCGCTTTTGGAAGGCGCAGGCCTCATTGCCCTTGATGAGTTTTTCTATCACAGAGAGATTCTGGATAAGCTATACCAGATCCAGCTCAACTCTTCGTTTCTACTGTGAGAATGAAGTAAGCAGGAAGAGCTAGCAAGAAGCCAAGCCAGTATGGAGACCATCCAAGAAGGACAATAGCCGCAGCAATGGCTACGATGGCTATGACGGCTACAATCACAAGAGAAATAAGTGGAGAGAGCGGTCTTCTATAAGAGCTTCTTGCCACAGCAGAGAAGACATAGACAAGTGCAACGACAATGAGGACGATGACGATGTAGTTGATGATAGGCATCTCTTCATCTTCCACCTTTACTTCTTCTCCTGTCTTATGGGCAACAAACTCCATGCCGGTGCTTCCAGTTGTCTTAGCCACAGGAACAAAGCCATCTGTACCTGTTTCCTTTGCAAACATAAGCTTTGCATCATCCAGGGTACTCTTACCAAGGTATGTTTCTATATCATCTTCTGTGTATTCGCCATTGACCAAAGCTTCTTTGATGCCTTCGATTCCAAGTTCATCGAGAACAGTTCTCAACTCGTCGCGCATTGCAATCTTTTCATCCAAGAGTGCTTTAAAGTCCTGAGTATTCTTCTTGTCCATTCCGCCAAGAGCCTCAATTACAAGACCCTCCGGGTATGTATCATTCAGGACAGCCAAAGCCAAACCTTCGTTTCCACCTACCTGATCCTTCTCAAGGTTTACACCCTTTCTCAGATCCTCGATCTCCAGCTTAAGCTCCTTCACGACCTTCTTGAACTCTTCCAAGGCGTCTTCTCCAAGGTAGCCCTCGACTACTATGTAAGGATCTCCTCCCGCATAGTCAACCTGGTACACAGTGTTAATGACTTCCTCAATTCCACCATTTTTGTAGATTTTGGAAATCTCTTCGCCTACTTCTTTGTTGTAGGTTCCGCCAAGCTCAGTAATATTCTTTTCAGTTCGGTCAAAAGTAAACCTTGATGTTCCGCAAGAAACACCTAAGAGACATATCAATAACAATATAGGAACTATTCTTTTCACAGACATCCCCTTTTTGCTAATTATAGCAAACAAAACAGCAGTTGGTGCAAGTATGTCACAAAGAGGAGAAAATAAAGCATCATCAAGATTTACTTCACTTTTTCCCTGCTTTATAACGATACTCCACCCTACTATACAAAAAATACCGCTGGAATTCTATCTCAGCGGCAACCTCCTTGTCCCCTTTAGGGAGTTGCAGTCCTTTCATCTGCAACAGAAGATATTGTTACATGGGTTTTCAAATAGAGCAAGAATTATTTTTTTAAACCTCAAAAAGTGTCAGCCAAAAATACCATCCAACATCATCATTATGGCAAAACCAAGGGCTGCGCCCACAGTTCCTATGTTAGAATGGTCTCCTTCGCTCATCTCAGGGATAAGCTCCTCCACCACCACATAGAACATGGCGCCTGCTGCAAAGGACAAAAGAATTGGCAATAGGGACGTCACCTTGGCCACAAACATAAATGCAATGAAGGAACCTATAGGCTCTACGATTCCTGACAAGGTTCCAAGTCCGAAGGCCTTCCATTTCTTCTTGCCGTTATCCAAGAGCGGCATAGCCACAACCATGCCTTCAGGTAGGTTCTGAAGAGCAATACCCAGAGACAAAGCCAATGCTGAAGCCATTGGAACAGGAGAACCTGTTGCAAAAGAAACGGCGGCAGAAGCTCCTACTGCCATTCCTTCAGGAATATTGTGAAGTGTGACGGAGAGAATCAAAAGAATAGATTTCGAAACCTTTGACTTAGGGCCTTCAGGAGAATCTGAATTAGGATGAAGGTGAGGAACAATAAAGTCCAACAAAAGAAGAAAGGCGATTCCCAACAAGAAGCCGATAGCGGCTGTGTAATAAGAAGAAGACTCTATTGCAGGAAGAAGCAGCGACCAGACTGAGGCTGCTATCATGACTCCTGAAGCAAAGCCTAGGACGACTTTCTCTGTCTTAGCTCCTAGTCCATTAGGAAGGAAGAAAACAGCAGCGGAACCCAACATAGTCCCGACAAAGGGAACGAAAAACAAAACTATCAGCTCTTTCATGCCCACACTATATCACTTAAAGATTTGGAGGTCATTAAAGACCTCCAAATAATTAGAAAGGTTGACCAGAAGCAAGAGGAGCTCTGCTCTTCTTACTGGATAGAATCAAGGCAATAAGGGTTGCAAGGTATGGGAAGAGCCCCAAGAATCCTGTCGGGATATTTGCAATTCCCGGTATTACACGACCTGTGTTGGCAATTGTCATGAAAAGCCCGAAGAATGCTGTGGATCCCAAGATTCCCAGTGGCTTCCACTGACCAAAGATCAAAGCTGCAATTGCCAAGAAGCCTAATCCGTTGATTCCTGCCCCGCTATTGTATTCACCGGCATAGGTGACAAGTATTACTGCTCCTCCCAAACCGGAGAGTACTCCTGAGAGAAGAACACCGATATATCTCATCTTATGGACGTTGACACCTGCAGATGCCACGGCAGATGGATGCTCGCCGCAGGCACGGAGTCTCAGGCCGAAGTTTGTCTTATAGAGAAGGAAGAAAGAAGCTCCCCAAACTATCAGGCAAAGCCAAGTGGTCCAATAGGTCTGAGAGAAGAAGAGAGGACCAATGACAGGAATCTTTGAAAGGATAGGAATATTCTTTCTGATGATTCCTCTTACGATTGTGATGTTTCCGCTTCCTGTGATGGTCTGTGCCAAGAACAAGGAAAGTGCCGTCGAGAGCATGTTTATGGCTGTACCGCTTATGGTCTGGTCTGCCTTCAGCTTAATGGAGGCCAAGGCATGAAGATAAGAGAGAGCCATAGATGCCAGCATAGCCACTACAATACCGCAGACGATGGTGAGGGTATAATTCATGCCCATTGCCTGAAGTTTTACGATTGTGGCGGCGGAAGCGAAGCATCCGAAGAGCATCAAGCCTTCGATACACAGGTTTGTTACACCGCTTCTCTCTGAATACAATCCACCTAATGCACCCATCAATATTGGCATTGTATAAGCAATAGCTCCGGGGATAATGATTTTGATTACGTCCCAAATACCGTTCATTTCTTTTCCTCCCCTTCTAGTTTTGCCTTCTTCTTTCCATAGTGTCGTTTATAGATCTTGTTCCAGAAGGAAGCGATTATGACGCTTGTGGCTGTAAAGTAGATGATCGTGGCGATGATGGTATCTGCCAGCTCTGTAGGAATACCTGTTGCGGCCAGAGATCCCTTTCCCATCTTCAAAGCACCGAAGAATATGGCCGCAAAGAAGACTCCGATAGGAGAACAGTTACCAAGAAGAGCTACTGCGATGCCGTCGAATCCTTCATTAGGCATCTTTCCCATTTCCATAAGGTTGGAGTATCCACAGTAATACGTGAGACCTGCCAAGCCTGCGAGAGCCCCGGCGATGGCCATACTGATCATTATAGACTTCTGAATCTTTATACCGGCATACTCAGCACAATACTTATTGGCGCCTACAGCCTTCAAGTTAAAGCCAAGGGTTGTCTTTTCAAGGATAAACCAAATCACAATGCAGGCAATGATGGCAAACAGGAATCCAAGGTTAAGGGTGCTCATTCCTGTTGCCTTTCTCAGCCACTCCAAACCCAGAGTCCTTGAGAAATCCAAAGGCTTTGATTTGACGGCAATTGCAGGGTCTTTTACAAAACGAGGAATGAAATCATAGACAAGCCAGAATGCAATCCAGTTAAGCATGATGGATGAAACGACTTCATGAACGTTAAACTTCGCCTTCAAAAAACCAGAAATAAGGACCCAGAGGCCACCGATTAATATTGCCCCGACTACAACGATCAAAATATAAACCGGCTTTGGCATGGAAGCAGGAAGATAGTGGCCAAGAATAGTGGATACTATTCCTCCCATGAGCATCTGTCCCGATCCTCCAATGTTAAAGAGGCCTGTCTTATATGCAAAGGAGAAGGAAAGCCCCATAAGAATAAGCTGGGTGGACATACTCAGAGTGTTACCTATTCTTCTCTTATTGGAGAAGGCACCGAACATCAAACGCTCGAAACCTACAATAGGATTCTTTCCGATGATGAGAATCAAAATGGAGCCTGCAAGGACACCCAAGACTACAGCAGAGATGGAAACAAGAAAAGATGGTACTTTCTTTGCTTCCAAAGGCTTCTTTATGACCTTTGTTTTTTCTTTCTTCATCTCTTCTCCTCCTTCTTTTCAGCCTTGATTCCTGCCATCATCAGACCAACCGCATGGACGTCTGTCTCTTCTGTCTTGACGATGTCGATGAGACGACCTGCGTTGATGACTGCGATTCTGTCAGAAAGGTTGAATATCTCATCCAGTTCGAAAGACACCAACAAGACAGCCTTTCCCTTGTCTCTCTGAGCCACAATTGCCTGATGGATGAACTCAATGGCTCCCACATCCAAGCCTCTTGTTGGCTGGACAGCGATCAACAAATCAGGGTCCTGAGTGACTTCTCTTCCGATAATTGCCTTCTGCTGGTTACCACCACTGAGCATTCCTCCAAGGCTGTCGATTCCTTCACCGCTTCTTACATCAAACTTATCCACGATATCCTGGGAATACTTTCTGATGGCTTCCTTGTCCAAGATTCCTTTTTGGGAGAAAGGAGCCTTGTCGAAATCTTTGATCACCATATTGGAGGCGATAGGGAATGAGAGGATAAGACCTCTTTTCTGTCTGTCTTCAGGAATGTGTCCCAGTCCCTTCTCGTTTCTTTCCTTGATCGAGAGGGAGGAAAAATCTTCTCCAAGGAACATAATCTTTCCTGACTGGATCTTTCTTAGTCCTGTAATGGCTTCTATAAGCTCTGTCTGACCATTACCATCGACACCTGCTATACCCACTATCTCTCCTCTTCTTACAGAAAGGGAGAAGTCTTTTACTCCGAGAACGCCTTTATTGTTGAGAACGTTGAGATTCTCGACTTCCAATACGGATTCTCCTGGAGTCTTGGGAGCCTTTTCGACTTTGAAGGATACAGGACGCCCTACCATCATGGCAGCCATTTCATTGACAGATGTAGATGCCACATCCACCACGTTGATGAACTTGCCTCTTCTGATGATGGTGCACCTGTCTGCGACTCTCTTTATTTCATCAAGCTTATGGGTTATGAGGATTATGCTTTTGCCTTCAGAGGCAAGGTTCTTCATAATCGTCATAAGTTCGTCGATTTCCTGAGGAGTAAGAACAGCAGTAGGCTCATCGAAGATCAGGATATCTGCATCCCTGTAGAGCATCTTCAATATCTCGACTCTCTGCTGCATACCTACCGTAATGTCTTCGATGACCATATCCGGTTCTATCTCAAGACCATAACGCTTGGATATTTCCTTGATTTTCTTTGAAGCTGACTTTATATCATAAACAAAGCCACCTTCTTTTCCGAGAATAATATTCTCAGCAACAGTAAAGTTGTGGACAAGCTGGAAATGCTGATGAACCATTCCGATTCCAAGGTCAAATGCATCATTAGGGTTTTTGATGGACACTTCCTTTCCCCTGACCTTGATTACACCCTTGTCGGCTTGATAAAGACCGAAAAGGATACTCATCAGCGTTGATTTACCTGCTCCATTTTCTCCGAGGATGGCATGGATCTCACCTTCCTCCACCTGCAGATTAATGTTGTCGTTGGCGACTATTCCTGGGAACTCTTTGCGAATACCCAACATTTCGATAACGTGACTCATTTTGTCTCCAATGAGGGCGCTAAGCGCTGTCTAAATCCACAAAGGGCCGCCAGAAAGAGGCGGCCCTACAATAGCTAAAATATCTTATTTGATGAGACCTTCACCACTGTCTCTTACGACAACCTTTCCAGCCTTGATGAGAGCAGCAACGTCTGCAACCTTAGCTTCGATTTCAGGTGTAAGGTTAGGGTTAGAAGCAGGGATACCTGCTCTGTCATCTGCAACGCCGAGAGTAAGGAGTGTTCCACCAGGGAACTTGCCTTCGACAGCAGCCTTGACCATGTCATAAGCAACACCTGTTACATCCTTCATAGCAGATGTAAGGATACAAGACTTACCGTTTCCGAGGTCACCTTCGTAGTACTGGTCTACGTCAACACCAACTGCCCAAACTTTTTCGCCGCTGAGAGCTCTGTTCTTTGTCTCGTTGAGACCACCGACACCTGTTGTACCAGCTGCACAGAATACAACGTCTACACCCTTGCTGAAGAGTGTGTTTGCAATCTGCTGTCCAAGAGCGATGTCAGCAAAAGAACCTGAGTAAACAAAGTTGGATGGATCCATTGTAATCTTTGTTCCATAGTTCTCGTTTGCATAGATGACACCCTGCTGGAATCCCCAGTTGAACTTCTGGACAGAAGGAATTTCCATACCGCCGAGGAAGCCTACGCTGCCTTCTTCAAGCTTAAGAGCTGTAGCAAGACCAGCAAGGAAGCCTGACTCATGTTCCTTAAAGACAACAGCTACAGAATTTGCTCCGATTCCTGCAGAAAGAGCATCATCGATGATGACAAGCATCAAGTCATCATACATAGCCTGAACCTGAGCAACTGCATCAGCGAAGAGGAAGCCAGGGCATGCGATGAATCTGTATCCAGCATCATAGAGGTCTGTGATAGCTGTAACATAATCAGTTGTCGTTGTTCCGGATGGTCTGAGATATGTGCATTCCAAACCGAACTCCTCTGCTGCCTTCTTGACGCCTTCAAATGTTCCCTGGTTGAAGGATCTGTCGTCAATTGTACCAGAGTCTGTGACCATACCTACTTTCAAAGCTGCTGTCTCTGACTTTGACTCAGAAGCACCCTGTGCGAATACTGAGAAGCAGAGAAGAAGAGCCAATGCAAGAGCGATTGTCTTTTTCATTTTCTTTTTATCTCCTTAAAGAGTATTTATGGTCACATTCTATATATCACGTATATAGTGGGTCAATTAATCTGATGCATAATTGTTGCATTTATTTAGAGATAACTGTGTTAAAAATCGCATTTTTTGTTGCAGAACACTTTTATTTCTGCAACAAAAGGCTAAATAAATTTAGCAGAAACACAGAAAATATATTTGGGATTAGAGGAAAAATTAGTTAACATATTCTCAAGGAGGATGAAATGAGAGCAAACATCATCATTCATTCTATAACAGGAAACCTTCTTATCATCGCAAAATGCTTCCAGGAGAAGCTTGGTGAGAAGGGAATCGATGCTAGAATTTATAGAGTCGAAGATACGGATCTTCATGTTGCAGCCGCAGAGAGCAATGAAGCCAACGAATACTACGAAGACATTATTTCATTGCCTTTGGCATCTAACGAAAAACTCAGAAAGGGTGACATCACCATCCTTGGTTGCCCCGCTCTTTTCTCTTTGCCTACAGCAGAGATGAAAGCATTTATGGACAACGCCAAACCAATGCTTGAAACAAGAGAGATGGAAGGAAGACTCTTCTACGCCTTCTCAGCTTCCATGTATGGAAAAGAAGCAGGCGAATCTTGTGCAACAGGTCTCCAGCTTTGGGCAGATGCCCTTGGCATGAACATCATCGACTATCCTTCTTATGTCCATGAAGAAGACAAAGAGATGCCGACTCGCCCAGGAATCGGAATTGATAAAGTTGCCGAGGAACTGGTTGAAGAGATAATCAGAGAAGCTTAATCATCGTTTTTTCAAAGGAAAAGCAGAGCTGCCAAAACAACTCTGCTTTTTTTTCATAATCTAACCTAATATATCATTAGATCATCTCTTCAGGCCAAGTCTTTACTATTTCCCTTACAAGCTTTTCGAAAACGCCCTTGACCATATTTCCTGTCTCTATTACTTCTTCATGATTAAGGGGCTGATCCAATATTCCTGCAGCCATATTAGTCATACAGCTTAGTCCAAGAGTGTTCATCTTCATCTGGGAAGCAGCGATTGCCTCCGGGACTGTGGACATTCCGCAGGCATCTGCACCGGCGATGCGGGCAAACCTTACCTCAGCTGGAGTCTCGAAGTTAGGCCCAGAGAATAACATATATACGCCTTCCCTCAGCTTTATTCCCACTGTATCGGCGGCTTTTCTTGCTGTGTTCTGGAGAGTCTTATCGTAGGCAGAGCACATATCGAAGAATCTTGGTCCAAGTTCATCATGGTTAGGACCACGGTTCGGTGACTCAGGAATAAGCTTGATGTGGTCTGTGATCAACATTAAGTCTCCAGGTCTCCATTCCTTGTTTACACACCCTGCAGCGTTGGTCAAGAGAAGATTCTTTATGCCCATGACATACATGGTTCTTATTGGATAAACACACTCATCCATAGACCAGCCTTCATAGAAATGAAAGCGTCCCTGCATACACATGACTCTCTTATTCTCCAAGCGTCCTACTACCAGTCTTCCCTTGTGTCCAGGAACTGTAGATACAGGAAAATGAGGAATATCATGGTAATCGATGTAAATGGCATCCTCAATCTTGTCCCCAAGCTCCCCCAATCCTGAGCCAAGAACCATTGCGATATCTACTTTCTCTTCTCCAATCTTACTCTTTATGAAATCTGCGCTCTCATGGAGCTTTACCATCAATTCGTCCATTACTACTCCTTATCAAGCTAAGTTCTCTACAGCCTTGAAGAACAAAGCCCAGAACTTATCGTTGTCTACTTCTATACCCATTTTTATATTTGAGTTCTTGTCTTCCTTTCCACCCACTGTCTTCCCATAGGTCTTGTCACCCTTTGTCTCCACAGAAATCTGTCTATAAGAGTATGTGAAGATGAATGGATCATATAGGTATGCAATAGTGCATGGGTCATGCATAGCAGGCATTTCACCATGAGCCCTCAATAGAGAAGGAACATAATAACCCATAGATGCAAGGAATATTTCCTTATATCTGGAGTCAGGAAGCTTTCTCACTTTATCCAATATTTCTTCTGTAAGCTGAAGTTTCAGCGTTACATCAAGAGCAAATACCGTTGTAGGAACACCGCTTTTAAGGACTATAGCCGCAGCCTCAGGATCTGCAAACACATTAAACTCTGCGCTTTCCGTAACGTTACCAGGATGGTCTACG
>JALFYG010000148.1 GCA_022784805.1 Spirochaetales bacterium | reverse complement strand
ATAACTCTTAAAAACAAAGGCCTTCCTTTAACAGGGGAGGCCTTTTAAACATAGGCCGTCCCATGACAAGAAGGCCTAAATTTTTGATGCAACTATCAGTTGTTAATCTCTTTTCGTCCCATAGTTGAAGAGATATCCATGGATTTTCCAAACTCTTGCCCCAGAGACATTGATTTAGGGTCATATTTCGTGCGTGAAGTGGATTTTCTGAAACCGCTTTCATTATTGAAACAGAGCCTGTGAGTTTTTCTCTTGTTTTCGTCTTGTACAGCTACCAGTGCGTTGTCTGAAGAAATATCTGCATTCTTTAGTTTTTTCTCCATTTCAGGACATGCACCCAAGACAAAAGAATCTTTTGTCACTTTGTGGCCTTGCTTTCTCAGTTTGGTTATTTCTCCGTCCAACGATGAGAGAAGATCTCCAAAGAGATATAAGGCGGCTTCGACTTCATCAAGTGAGCCATATGCCTTGAGGGCGACACCGTTTGCAGTTCCATGTAATTTTAGAATATAAACGCCTGTGGCCTTACCGACAAATAAAGCGAGTCTTGTGGCATAGGTGGGGATTCTTCCCCCTTCAAAGAGAGACACATCATATATTTTGTCTTCTTTGTTTTGATCTTCATTTAATACTTTTGAGTTTTCCAATAGAAGTTTTCTTGCCTTTGAAAGAGCGACCATGGCTTCGTTTTCAAAAGGCGAAGATGACAGTGCCATAAGTTTTGCCACTCTCTCCTTTATTTTTGCGTCTTCCGCCAGTTTGTGTCTGACTCTTGCCTTGTCAAAACCATCTTCTACACCGATTATTGCACAATACTCTCTGAATGAAGGGGTGTGGCCTCCTCCGTAGCCATTGAGCTCAAAATCGATGGCATGGGCCGCTTCATGAAGAAAAACGTTACGCAACACAGAAAAGTCCTGGTAAATAAGATCCTCTGACAAAAGTATGATACCTTGTTGACTGTCAAACTCTCCAAGTTTGTCTTTTTCACTGAATACGACAAAGAAGACTGCATTATATAAAGGATAATCTATCTGCCAACGTCTCCAGACTTTATGCCTTAGTTTGTGTTCGACTTCTGATAGTTTCGCCCTGACTTCTATTTCTTTTTCCCCTGTCACTCTGATTGTCTGATCCATGACGCAATGATATCATCAAAAGGGTAGTGTGAAAAAGGTTATAATATAAATAAGGAATAGATATGAAGAGAATATACATTGAGAGCTTGGGTTGTGCAAAGAATCAGGTGGACTCAGAAGTCCTACTTTCCTATGCAGGAGATGAAGGCTATATAAGAGTAGAAGAGCCGGAGGAGGCTGATGTAATCGTCGTCAACACCTGTGGCTTTATTGAAAGCGCCAAGGAAGAGTCCATAAACACTTTCTTCTCCCTTAAGGAAAGATGCCCAAACGCCAAGATTATTATGGCGGGTTGTCTTGCACAGAGATATGGAAAAGAGATGGAACTTGATGAGGCTGATGCAATCTTCGGTAACCATGACCTCTCCCAGTTCCCTGAAGTCCTGAGAAATATTGAGAAAGAGGAAAGAACCGTTTCTGTCCCTGAATACCCAGACCCAGATAGGGAGAGGGATGAGAGAAAAGAGCTCTTGTCTTTCCCTCGCTCTGCTTACCTAAAGATAAGCGAGGGCTGCAATCACTGCTGCTCATACTGCGCTATTCCTGTAATAAGGGGACCATTGAGATCAAGGCCCTTTGAGAAGGTTGTGGCCGAGGCAGAACGCCTTATCAAGGAAGGCATATATGAAATCAATGTAATTGCCCAGGACTTGGGAGCCTATGGCCTCGATCTATATGGAAAGAGCAGATTCACCGAGCTCATGGAGACTATATCAAATATGGATGGAGACTTTGTCTTGAGAATGCTCTATATCCATCCAGACACATTCCCACTTGATTTGGTGGACTTGGTCAGCAGAAATAAGAAGATCCTTCCTTACTTCGACATCCCAGTGCAGCACGCTGATAGTGAAGTCTTGAAATCTATGAGAAGAAGCGGCGATGGAGATAAGTATGCTTCCCTCTTCTCCTACATAAGGGAAAAGAACCCGGATGCAGTGATCAGGACCACCCTTATGCTTGGCTTCCCTGGAGAAGACAGGGCTGCCTTTGAAAAGCTCTTGGACTTCGTTGAAAAGGCTGAGCCAGATTGGATGGGATCATTTACTTACTCAAGGGAAGAAGATACCCCTGCATACTCCATGAGAAACCAGAAGGACCATGATAAGGCCCAGAGAACAGCAAAGAAGTGGCAGAAGGAATTGGAGGCTCTCCAGTCTCCTATCACAGAGAAGCGCTTAGAGCGTTTTGTAGGTCACACTTACAGGGCCCTCATTGAAGAGAAGATAGAAGGCGAAGATTTGGCTATTGGAAGAATCTACTCCCAGGCACCGGATGTGGATGGTCTCACGGTAATCATGGGGCGTGATATGAAGCCAGGAGACACTGTAATGGTTGGAATCAGGGCTGTCAGAGGCGTTGATTTGGAGGGTGTAAAGATTGATTGACCTCTCATCCCTTAACAATGAACAGCTGGAAGCTGTAAAGGATGATGAGAACAACCTCCTCATCCTTGCCTGTGCCGGAAGCGGCAAAACAAAGACCATAACCACTAAGATTGCCTATGCTATCGAAACAGGGCGCCTCAAACCCTATGAAATCTGCGCAGTGACTTTCACTAACCGTGCAGCAAAGGAGATGAGGGATAGGGTTGCACTGCTCCTTCCTGATGTGGATACAGATTCTATTGTACTGAGAACTTTTCACTCCCTTGGTGCGACCCTCTTACGTAGATTCGGTATGGCTATAGGTCTCTCCAGTGACTTCACCATCTATGACGACGATGACTCCCTGCAGCTTCTACTATCAAGTGCAGGAGAAGAATACAAAGAAGGACAGAATAAGAAGAAATACCTGAGAGAGATCCAGAAGTGTATTTCAAAGGCCAAGGATTATGGCTTGGGCCCTGATTCTAATGGCTTGGACTCTATCTGTAATGATCCAAACTTCAGACCCCTCTTCCAGGGTTATGAAGAGGCCCTCTCAAGAACAGGGAATGTTGACTTTGCTGACCTGATCAAGAAAGCCAAGGAGCTTTTGGAGTGTGATGAAACAGCAAGGAACTATTGCCATAGACGCTTTAAGCTTGTAATGGTGGATGAGTATCAGGACTCAAACAGAGAGCAGTTCAATTTCCTTCGTCTCTTTGTAGGAGAAGATACACAACTTGTGGTTGTTGGAGACGACGACCAGTCCATCTACTCTTTCAGAGGAGCCGAGGTGGAGAATATCCTCACATTCTCATCAAACTTCAGAAATGTAAGGGAAATTAAGCTGGAGAAGAACTATAGATCCACAGATGAGATCCTTGCTCCTGCAGCCGCTCTTATCCGCCATAATAGCGCAAGACATGAAAAGGACATTGTCTCAGCTGACAATAAACACGGACAGAAACCTGTTGTACTCTGCTCCGCTTCCGGTGTAATTGAAGCAAAGAGAGTCACCAATATTATTCTCTCCGAAAGGGACTACAACAATACTGCGGTACTCTACAGGACTAATGCCCAGTCACAGGCCTTTGAAACAGAGTTCCTTGCAAATAAGATACCTTATAAAGTAATAGGAGCCCTGAAGTTCTATGATAGAGAGGAAGTAAAGGATGGACTCGCGTTCCTTCGTCTCCTTATTAACCACAAAGATGAGATTTCCTTTAGAAGAATAATCAACAAGCCATCGAGGGGCTTGGGAGAAAAGAAAGTCGATGAAATCGTCTCTTATTCCTTGGATTTAATGGAAGGCTTGAAAACCTTCGTGTCCAATACAAAAGGAAAAGCCTCAGAAGGTGCCGCTTCCTTTTTATCTTCTTGGGAAAAGGGAGAGAAGGCTCTGGAAGATAACGAGAACCTCGGAAATATTCTCTATGCCGCTCTCCAAGACACTGGTCTTCTTTTGTACTACAACAGCGAGAAAGATGAGATGCAGAAGAGAAGTAAGCTCGATAACCTTTCTCAGCTTGTTTCCGTTCTCTCTGGAGAAGAGAAAGAGGAAGACTCTCTCTTGGATGACTATGACGTTGTTAATGGACAGGATTCAAAGAAGGCTCTGAGAGCATTCTTGGAGAATATTACCCTCGATACAACTGTCTTGGGCACCGAAGACCCAAGGGACAAGGAAGGCGTAACTCTGATTACCATGCATAACACAAAAGGACTTGAGTTTGACAAAGTCTTCTGTGTAGGCATTGAGAATGAGTTTATTCCTGGAAGAAATAATGTCGATCCAAGTTCAAAGGAAGAAGAGAGAAGAATAATGTATGTGGCAATGACCAGAGCAAAAAGGAAACTCTATCTCTCTTATGCCACATCCCGTAAGCTATGGGGACAGTATATTTACCCAGCTCCTTCTTGTTTCTTAAAGGAAATCCCGGAAAGAATGCTGATCGGTGATACTGATAAGCTCTTTAAAACAAGCTCATCATCCTCTTCTTCTTTCTCTGCAGGATTCAGTCCTTATGGCGGCGTCTATCGTGATAACTACACTCATTCCTGGAAAGAAAAGGAAAGAAGTACCTATGTCTCCAATACTCCTTCTTGGGCAAATAAGATTTCTGGACTACCTAAACAAGAGAGCCCTAAGAAAGAAGTTGCCGAGCCAAAGAGAGAGCGGGGCTTCAAGGAAGGGGACAGAGTAAAGGATGGTAGCCGCGGCGAAGGAAGTGTAACAAACATAGAGAAGAAAGATGACGGCAGAATAATCGTCACAGTGGTCTTTGACAGTGGGAAACAAATGAGATTTGTGGAAGGCAATGGAAGTGTAGTGAAAATATGATGATTCTTTCTTTTCTAGGTATGGACAGATTTTAGAGAAAAGTTATAAGATTGGAAGGCACGCCTTAAGGTGTGCAAAACCCGCCAAGCCGTGCATTAGGACAAAGAAGGTAAGGAGTCCACAACCCTGAGATTCTTTTTTCTATTGCCTCCCATAGGGTATTTCTTGAAAGAAACCGGATACGCTATGCCGGACGAAAGTCCGCCATTCCTTTCCCAGAGGGCATAGGTATAAAGGTCTTGAAAGAATCGGTGAACCCTGTGGCTGAATGAGAGAAAAGGGCGTTATCGCAATGCTGAGCGACCGCATTGCAACAAGGTAAGGCTACTATCGATCAGGTGGACCATAGCCGGTCCCTGGCGCCGAAAGGTGAAGAACGGTGTTCTTCAGGAAAATAAACGACAGGATGTTGTTATGAAGACTATTTTTGTTAAACCAGCAACGATGGAGAAGAAATGGTATCTCATCGATGCAGAGGGCAAGAACCTCGGTAGGGTTGCAGTTGCTGCTGCAAGAATCCTCCGCGGTAAGAACAAGCCAGAGTATGTCCCCCATCAGGATATGGGCGACTACGTGATCATCATCAACGCAGCCAAGGCTAACGTCACCGGCAATAAGATTGAAGATAAGATGTATTATCGCCATTCTATGTATCCAGGCGGACTCAAGGCAGAGAACTATGGCAAGATGATTGTCAGAAAGCCTACATTCCCAATGGAGCACGCTATCAAGGGTATGCTTCC
>JALFYG010000010.1 GCA_022784805.1 Spirochaetales bacterium | reverse complement strand
AAACCCTCGTCAGACCTGAGTTCTCCCGGCCTGCAAACGATGCCGTCTCCGAGGTGGCCCTCACCCAGATGGTGAAGCATGCCATCAGCGAATATGACAGCGTAATGAAGGTAAAGAAGGTCAAGGGGGTGAGGAACACTGACAGCACATACTCCATCGCTGTCACCATCCAGCTTCCTATGCGCCACTATATCTCCACAAACATATCGGATCTACAGCAATATATCTCGGACTGTCTTGAGAAGTTCGGCTCTATAATGGTGAAGTCCGTATCCATCGAAATCGAGGAATGGGGATAAAGAAGAGGCGGATCACTCCGCCTTTGCCTCTGTATTTGTCATTACTTTTTCTTTTGGTTTTGCGTTGCTCTTCTTTCTCTTTCTTCTCTTGACCTTTGGATTGACAGCCTTTTCTGTGTCTGAAATCACAATCTTCTGGGTCTTTTTCTTCTTTTTAGGCTTATTGCATCTGATGCCTTTCTCAGAGAGAAGAAGGGTGACGGCTCTCTCAAGCTCAAAGTTGGCAGGGGTGATTGGGCTTAACATAACCTTTGCCTGTCTGAAGGCATCCTTCATATATTCGTTCCAACTTAAGGAGAGAGAAGTATCGATGATGATGGCGGAGCGGATCATGTAATAGAACATCTCTGCCTTTCCTGGCTTCTCTAGTCCATTCTCCTGGGCGTTAAGCACCTTTGCATCCAAGATTCTCAGGCTCTCTGACATACTTGGAAGCTCTGAGTGTACTGCATATGCAGGGAGAAGATACTGTAGGAGCCTATACTGATACATGGTATGGAAAATATCTGCAGAGTGACCTGAAGAAAGAATCTTCACGACCTCTTCCGTCAACCTGGAGGCAGGGCAATTCTGAAGCTGGGAGGCGTTACGCAGAAGAGCAAACTTAACGTCCCACTTAAGAGAAAAGCCTGTGGTTACCTTATACTTGACGGCTCTGATCATTCTTACAGGATCTTCTACAAATGAATACTTGAGAGGGATCAAGGATCTGATCACGCCCTTCTCAAAGTCCTCCATGCTTCCACCGAAATCCAAGAGTTCACACTTCTGGGGATTGTAATAGAGGCTGTTGATGGAGAAGTCTCGTCGTCTTGCATCCTGCTCAATGGTACCCCATACGTTGTTGTTTCCCTCTTCAAAGTTCTCTTCATCGGAACGGAAAGTGGTGACTTCGATTATTTTTTCTCCGAAGAAAAGATGGACGATACGGAATCTCTTTCCAATAATCCTGCTGTTCCAGAATAGGCGCTGGACCTGTCTAGGAGAGAGGGATGTGCCGATATCAAAATCCTTCGGAGTATGGCCAAGCATAATGTCACGGATGGCTCCTCCTACTATGTAGGCTTCACCTCCGGCACCCTGTATCTTTTTTATAGCCCAAAGAGCATCCCTGTCTATCATAGTGTTTCTAATAGGATGCTCTTTTGCTGTATATACTTTGCATACGGGAACAGATTTCCCATTTTTGTCTGTTTTGTATCTTACGAACACGTTAAGATATATTAATGATTATCAGAAAGTGAAACAAGAGTGAGATAAATGGCTTCTTTTGATTATCACCTCTCTTTCAAAGAAATCGTGAAATAAACTATCATACTCATATATTCAGGAGAAAATATGATAGATCCAATAATCCTCAAAGGCTTCAGAGACAGTATGCCCAAGGAGGAAATGCCCAAAAGAAAGATTACTCAGGTTCTGGAAAAGGGATTCCAGGCTTATGGTTTTGTTCCAATTGATACTCCTGTTTTGGAGTATTCCTCTGTTCTTCTTGGAAAGGGTGGCGGAGAAACAGATAAGCAGGTCTTCCACTTTGAAGATAACGGCGGAAGAGAAGTCGCCATGCGCTTCGATCTTACAGTTCCTTTTGCCAGATTTATGGCAGCCCACTCTTCTGAGCTGGCCCTTCCCTTCAAGCGTTATCATATAAATAAGGTATGGAGAGGAGAAAAGCCTCAGAAAGGAAGATACAGAGAGTTCATCCAGTGTGACTTCGATATCGTGGGTGTAGACAACACTCAGGCAGACTATGAGATATTGTCCATGATGCACCACTCTTTCCATCTTTTGGGAATTGAGAGATACACTTTCCACCTTTCACACAGGGGCATGTTCAACACCTTCCTTGAAAGACTTGGTGTCATGGAACACTCAACAGAGATTCTTCGTGCCGTCGACAAGCTGATGAAAATCGGCAGGGAGGAAGTGAAGAAGATTCTCGTTGAAATCATCAAGGACGAAGAAAAGGCGGAAGAAATCCTTTCTTACATCACTCCGGAAGAGAATGCAACATTCTTGGAGAGATTGGAGAAACTTGAGGCTCTCTGCGGTGGAGAGTGCCCGGGTTCCATCAGACTCAAGGAAATCTACAGCCTATTGGATGCAACAGGAATAGCAGATGCCTTTATTCTTGACCCATCCATCACACGTGGTCTCGATTACTACACAGGAATCGTCTATGAGACATTCCTTACAGACCTGCCCTCCCTTGGATCCGTTTGCTCCGGAGGAAGATACAATAATCTTGCTTCCCTTTACACAAAGGAGAATCTTCCTGGTGTCGGATCATCCATCGGACTCGATAGACTTGTTGCAGGCTTGGAGGAGCTTAAGAGCCCACTCTTGGCAAACGCTTCCAGCGCAGACGTAATGATCATCTATAGAAGCGAAGAGCTGGAGAGAGCTGAGAAGGCTGCAAGGGAACTGAGAAACAATGGCATCAGAACCGATGTATATCTCTCACCAGAGCACAAGAGTAAGAGAATCTTCGAGTATGCAGAGAAAAACTCCATCCCTTACTCTCTCTCCTTCAAAGAGAACAGCGTTGCTCTGAAGTGCCATAAGACAAGAGAAACAAAAGAATACGCTACGGTTACAGATGCATTGGAAGGTATAATAATTTGACACAATATCAAGACCTTCCTGTATACAGACACAGAAATGAAATACTTGAGGCTCTCTCAAACAATCAGGTGATTGTGGTGGAGAGCCCCACTGGTAGTGGTAAGACAACACAGATCCCTCTTATTCTCAAGGATGCTGGCTACGCAGAGACAGGCATAATCGGAATAACACAGCCAAGACGTATAGCCGCCATGAGTGTCTCCGAGTACATCAAAAAGCAGATAGGAGACCAAGGCGCATATTGTGGTTACACAATGCGCTTCCATGACACAACAGACAGGAATACCAGAATCAAGATCATGACCGACGGTATTCTCCTTCAGGAAGTGAAGGCAGACCCGATTCTCTCCCGTTACAGCGTAATAATGGTGGATGAAGCCCATGAAAGAAGCCTTAATATCGACTTCATTCTCGGCCTCTTGAAAGAGATTATCAGAGAGAGAAAAGATCTGAAGATAATCATCTCTTCAGCCACAATCAACACTTCTGTTTTCTCTTCATTCTTCGATTCAGCCCCAATAGTCTCAATAGACTCTCGCCCGTACCCGGTTTCCGTCTTCTATAAGCCCATAACGTTGGACCGAGAGCATGAAGACGAATACTACATGGCTATCCAGGCTATTATCAAAAATGTCCATGAAAAAGAGGATGGAGGAGATGTACTTGTGTTCCTTCCAGGGGAAGCTGAGATCAAGGCATGCATCCAGTCCCTATATGGCTCGGAGTTAATGGATGCGGGAGAGCTGGACATCTATCCTTTGTATGGAAGACTCAGCAAAGAGGAGCAGGAGAAAGTATTCACTCCAACTACTCCAGGACACACAAAAGTCGTGGTCTCCACAAACATTGCTGAAACCAGCCTCACAATCGACGGCATAAGATGCGTCATCGACTCTGGTTGGTGCAAGATCAACTACTACAACCAACGTAACTTCACCTCCGCCCTTATTCCTTCCCTTATTTCAAAGGCCTCGTCTGACCAAAGAAAAGGAAGGGCTGGAAGAACAGCTCCCGGAGTATGTTGGAGGCTTTATAGTGAAGAGAACTATGAAAGAAGAAGGGAGTACAGCGAGGAGGAGATATTACACTCAGACTTGGCTGAGGTAGTATTGAGGATGTGTGAGCTGGGTATTTATAACCCTACATCCTTCCCATTTATCACCCCACCCCAGTCAAAGGCTCTGAACTCTGCCATTGAGACATTAAAGTATATCGGTGCCGTGAAAGACAACCTCCATCTCACTTCCATCGGTGAGATGATGATTCGCTTCCCTCTTATTCCCAGGCTTTCCAGGGTTATGGTGGAATCAATATTGAACTATCCATACTCCATTACGGATGTTGCCACCGCTGTGGCTTTTCTTTCAACCAAGACACCCTTTGTCATGCCACCCGGAGAAGAGTTGGAGGCGCGTGATGTCCACCACTCTTTGGTTGATGATCCTTATGGCGACTTTGCTGCATGGCTCACCATCTATAAGCGTTATTCAGAAACAAAAAGCGAAAAAGCCAAGGAAGGCTTCTGCCGAAATAGGTATCTCGATAAGCAGACAATGGATGAAATCTGCCATATCAGGTCCCAGCTCTTGGATATCGTTGGAGAAATGGGGCTTGTAATCAGTGAAGGAAAGACAAATTTAGGCGAGTATTTGATTTGTCTTGCCTCAGGCTTAAGGCAATATATCTGCAAGAAGGCAGACAAATTCTCATACCGCTCTGTCACAGCTGATGAGATACTAATCCATCCAGGCTCCTCTTGGTTCTCACATAAACCTGAGTACCTTTTGGCAGGAGAGATTGTCCAGACAACAAAGATGTATGCCCGTTCCGTCTCTCCATTAAAGCCAGATTGGATCAAGGCCATTGATCCCCTTCTTTTACAGGAGCTGGGAAAGAAGAGAGACGCCAAGAAGAAAGAAGAAAAGGCAAAGACCAAGGGACCAAACACAAGTATCACCACCCTCGAACCATTTAGAGTGGGCACCTCCCATAAGGGAAAGGGCAAGTTCGTGGTTCCTCTTACAGAACTCTCTTCCGTCAAGACAAGGTCCAACGTATCCATTTGGCTTAAGTGTGGTAACTGCATAAGCCTTAAGAGCGTCAAGACCAGTAAGATTGATAAGGAGCTTTCTGTAATTCCAATAAAGAAAGAACCTCTAAAAGATAAGCCAAGGAAGGCTATCACACCTCTCGACAGAGACGATGAGATCATTGCATTCCTTACTTATCTTTTGAAGCCTTATAGGAGTGGAAAGAATAACTTTGTATTCCTCTCCTTAAGAGAGAATGAAGGAAAATATACCCTTATTCCTGAACCTTCCATTGAAAATGGAGTGAGAGAGACTATCTACTCCCTTGCCTCTCTATTGGAAATGGTTCCAAAGAGCAGCAAGAAGGCAAGAAGAAGAATCAGCAATATCCTTACAGCCTACGAAAAAGCAGTTGATTTAGGTGAGGATTGACCCCTCACCTTTATACTATCATGGCGGCTATCTGATCATCTGAAAGTGGAGAAAGCACAGGTTCGCCCAAGCCTTTGAGGAATACGAACTTTGTTGTTCCCCCACTCTTCTTTTTGTCTTTCTTTGTTGCTTCTATAAATCTCTCATAGTCCTTCTTCTGGACCTTATAATCATCATGGAAAGGAAATTGGGAGATCAAATCGATACACCAAAGATAAAATTCAGGAGGAGTAATTCCCTGCCAGAGTCCGCTGGTGAGGGCTTTCTTCATTCCCCAAACAACAGCCTCTCCATGGCTGATGGAGTAGTCTGTGATACTTTCAAGGGCATGGCCGAAGGTATGGCCTAGGTTCAGGGCGCTTCTGATTCCCTTTGTCTCCATTGGGTCACGCTCTATGTAACTTTTCTTTACCAGCAGTGAAAGCTCCACCATCTTCAAGAGTGTTTCATTATCCCTCTCAAGAATCTTGTCTTTATTTGAGAAGAGGAATTTATAGAGAGTGTCATCTTCTGATAAAAATGCATGCTTCACCACTTCTCCCATGCCACACATAAACTCTTTGTCATTAAGGGAGGAAAGTACAGGGAAAGAAAGAATAACATCTTCTGCGGGATAGAATGCTCCTACAGTATTCTTTGTGTTCATAAAATCGATGGCGGCTTTGCCTCCAAGGCTGGCATCCACCATAGATAAGAGTGTTGTTGGGCAAAGAACGAGTCTTGCTCCACGCATAAAGAGAGCTGCAGCAAGGGCTGTCATATCACAGACGACACCTCCGCCGATGGCAACAAAGACACCGTCTCTGGCCATTGAATGTGAGAGGGCGAAAGAGAGGATTTTTTCTATTCCTTCCCAATTCTTATTCTCTTCTCCGCTCTTAAGCACCACCGTTCTTTCCTTGTCAGGGGAATAACATAGAGTATGCTCATCTGTTACAATAACGTAAGAAGGTGAAAGGGAAAGGATCTTTTCACTCATTTCTTCATTGGATACAGTAAACCAAACATTAGACTTCACATTGTTCTGAAGTGTCACTTCAATTCTCTTTTCCATAAGCGAAGTCTAATATTTTTGCTATATTTCTTCCACTACACTTCTCTTTCAAAGTAAGGAGGAATCAGAGGAAAAAAAGCAAAGAGTCTCTATTTTTGTAACAAAAGCACTTTTCTACAGCTGTCCCTTTTATTCTTTTTCATTACTTCCTTCAGCCATATAGACCAAGAACAAAATAAGGAAGAGAATTAAGATTATGGAAATCTATTTTGATAATGCAGCCACAACGCCGCTTTCTCCCAGAGCAGCCAAGGCTTATATAGATACTTCTTCTTCCTTCTTTGGTAATCCTTCTTCCATACATAGGCTCGGAAGAAAGGCCAAGGATGAATTGGAAAGAAGAAGAGGACACATTGCATCCCTACTGGGAGTCGATGAAAAGAACCTTATATTCACATCCGGTGCAACGGAATCTATTTCTCTCTTTTTCTCTTCCCTGTTATGGATGGAAAAGGGCACCATTGTCGTTTCCAGAATCGAACATGAAGCTGTCTCTTCCTGGATGACCTACTTAAAAAAGATTGGCTGGAATATTGTAAAGATCAGGGCAAAGGGTGGCTTTGTTACACCTGAAGAACTCTACTCTTCCCTCACTCCAGACACAAGAGTTGTGGCCGTTATGGCAGTAAACAATGTGACGGGAGCCATCGAAGACACCAAAGCTCTTGTAGAGTGTGTAAGAAGATATGAGAAAGAGAATGGAAGGAAAATTCTCTTTTTCTCTGACAGTGTCCAAGCCCTCGGCAAAACTGGCCTCGATTTAAAGGGAAGCGATGTTGATGGTGCTTCTTTTTCAGCCCATAAAATAAATGGCCCAAGAGGTGTGGGACTCCTGTATGCAAAGAATCCTGAGATGATCCGTCCCATTGCATCTGCAGGCGGACAGGAAGGCGGACACAGAGGCGGAACAGAAAACCTTCCTGGAGTCGCTGCCTTTGATGAGGCTTTGTCAGAGTGGATTGAGAATAGGGATGAGGATGAGAAGAGAGTCAAGGAATACAATTTAAGACTCAGGGAATCACTATCAAATCTTGGGTTGGAGATTCTTTCCCCAGAGAATGCTTCTCCTTATATTCTATCTATAGTTTCCCCTCTTCCATCTGAAGTCTTTACAAGGATGCTGATGGACAAAGGTTTCTGTGTCTCATCAGGCTCTGCATGCTCCAACAATGCAAAAGGAAAGAGCGAAGGTATATTGGAAGCTATGGGGATAAGAAACGAGAAGGCAAAGAGAGCTATACGCATAAGTATGGGTAGAGATACAACAAAAGAAGACGTCGAAAGTTTAATAAGTGCATTTGGAGATTTAATAAATGGATGAAAGACTATACCTGGTAAAAGAAGGTGAGATATCCCTTAAGGGTGGAAATAGAATAATGTTTGAAAGAAAGCTTAGGGCAAATATCCGCTCAAAGCTTAAACCATATGAATCCAGGATGGACAAGTCAAAGGGAAGGGTCTATATCTTTGTCGACGACAAATGCCCTAGGGAGATTTCCGAGAAAGCTCTTTCCACAACATTCGGCATAACAGGATGGGCAGAGAGTGAAAGATGCAGGGAAAAGTCCATCGAAGCCATAAAAGAAAAGGCCGAGGAGATTCTTTCCCGTCATCCTTTTGGAGACAAAGGATCATTCAAGGTCGATGTAAGACGTGAAGACAAGTCCTTTCCTATGGATTCACACATGGTCGCAATCGCCTTGGCTGACATTGTTGAGAAGTATTACCCTACTCTCTCTGTAGATCTTAAGAATCCTGACTACTCTCTTACTGTTGAAATAAGAAACCAGTGCTTTGTCTATACAGACAGCAAGAAAGGTGTCGGTGGACTTCCTGTAGGCACTGCAGGAAGAGGAATGCTGCTTCTCTCGGGAGGTATCGACAGTCCTGTTGCCGGTTATACCATGGCTAAGCGTGGCTTAAAGCTGGACTGCTGTTATTTCCATGCCTATCCTTACACTTCGGAGCTTGCTTTGGAGAAGGTAAAGAAGCTTGCCTCTCTTATTGCTCCTTATTTGCAGGGTACAAGACTCTTTGTAGTTCCTTTCACCAAGGGGCAGGAGTATATTAGGGATCATGGAATTGAAGAAGAAGCCACTCTGATGTTCAGGGCTTCTATGATGCAGACAGCTGAAAGACTTTCAAAGCGCTACCATGACATATCAATTGTAACAGGTGAAGCTGTGTCTCAGGTTGCATCCCAGACCTTGGATGCCATGACATTCACAGACAGCATGACAGACCTTCTTGTCTTGAGACCTCTCTGTGGCCTCGACAAAGAAGAGATCATTGAAAGGGCAAAGAACATCGGTACATATGAGACCTCAATTCTTCCATATGAAGACTGCTGCGTAGTGTTCTCTCCTAAGCATCCTGTTACAAGACCAGACAAAGAAGAGATGAAGGAACACTTCTCCAAGCTTAAGATGGATGCTCTTATTGATGAAGCTGTGGAAAACACAGTAATCTACACTTTCTCCGACCAAGGCGAAGAAATTGGATGCGAGGAGGTAAGAAAAATAGAAGATGGAGAAAATTAAAGCTTTCTGCAAAAAGCAGATTGTATTTGTAGTGGCCCTACTTGCCGCTTTGATATCTCTTTTGGTGTCTCATCCCACAGCAGAGAGATTTCTGTCATTAGATTGGAGGATACTCTTTACTCTTTTTATGCTTCTACTGGTATTGGAAGGATTCAAGAAAGAGAAGATGTTCTATCCTTTCTTTTGTCTTACAGATAGGTTTAAGACTATAAAGGGACTTTCTTACTTTTTGGTGGGAGTAGTCTTCTTTCTTGCTCCTTTTATCACAAACGATGTTTCCTTGGTCACTTTTGTTCCTCTGACAATCATTATTTTCAAGGGTATCAATAAGGAAAAGTATCTCTTGCCTATTGTAATCCTAGAGAACATTGCAGCCATTACAGGGGCATTCTTGACTCCATTTGGAAACCCTCAGAATTTGTTTATCTATACAAATACTGAGGTATCTTCCATGTCTTTCATTCTTCATATGCTTCCTATGTGGATTGTTGGACTGGTGGGACTCTTTCTTGCCGTGAACTTTGTCTTCAGAAAGAATCCAAAAGAGCCAATCTATACTAATGACAGAATAGAACATGAGGCTCCAGATCCACAAAGTAGGGGACTAAGAGTCTTCTATCTTGCTCTTCTGGTACTCCTTTTAGTGGAAATAGTCACAAGAATGTTTAACTTTGTAGACATCGTCATGATAGTTTTGGTGGCTCTTTTGATTTTCGATAGAAAGGTATTCGGAAAGGTAGATTATTACTTACTCTCTACATTCTTCCTGTTCTTCCTTTTCTCTTCCTCTATTGCAGACATTCCTTTTGTGAAAGAGTTCCTTTCAACACATGTAGGTGGAAATGAATATTGGTGGGGACTAGGGATCAGCCAGATAATCTCAAATGTTCCAGGAGCTGCTCTTTTGCTCCAGTTCTCAGAAAACTATACAGCACTCCTATATGGGGTAAACGCTGCAGGCATGGGAACAATTGTGGGATCCTTGGCTTCTCTTATCACATTCTCAATTTATAACAAGGAATATCCAAAGGAAAAGAAGGACTTCTTTAAGTATTTCCATGGCTTTTCTCTTTGTTTCCTTGTTCTTTTGATTCTTACTGCCCTTCCGATTCTTAACTGGGCACTTTGAAATATGCGCGGAAGAACACTCTCCCGCGCATCCATTCATTTCATCTCATCAATGTATTTGAGGACTTTGTCTCTTTTGTCCTCTTCAATCTCCAAATCATTCATTGCTTCATCATAAGATATGGACTTTTTGTTTGAAAGATTAATTACACTTCGGGCAAAGGCTCTGGCTTCACCTTTTGCTATACCTTCGGCTTTACCTTCAGCTTTCATATCATCATTCAAATAATCAAGAGGAAATTGCAAAAATCAAAACCCCAAGACAATTGTGAATCTTTATGCAACTCAATCTTCCTACAATGAGACCTAAATCTGTGTATGACAAAAACCATTCAGGAATGACTTTCTTG